>NZ_JANSJB010000094.1:0-10072 GCF_047462355.1 Synechococcus sp. H55.9
CACAAATACAGTGCGGGGCTTCCCGCCGATTAAGCTAAACCGAGAGAGGACAAGGCTTTCCCAATCATGCTGACCGCACAAATCACCTTGCTGGTCTATGGAGTTTTACCTAGTCGGCGATAGACTGAACTACTCTGAAAAATAGCCCACACTATGTTCAGCGTAGCCGAGGTTTAGCACAGCTAGGTATGTCGCGCCGAGAGAGGCGGCCAGCTATAATGCCAAGCGCCAGCATGGAGCCCTGGAGATCTTCCTCAGGGCGTCGCGGCATGCTGCCTTTCTGCTTAGCAATGAGCGGGATGCCATCGCTTCATTGCTGGGTAGCAATATGGGGACTCCGTTCCGCTGTTGCGAACAGCAATGTTCAGCGTAAATGTATCGGCTCTAAGTCTTTTATCGGAGGACTGGTTGGGGCCACACTCGCGTTCGATTCGGTAGTCATAATGGGATCCCTCCTTTAGGTGGTGTATTCGGCGTTGATGCGCACGTAATCGTAGCTGAGATCGCAGCCCCAGGCCATGCCCTGGCCGGATCCCTGGTGGAGATCCACCGTGAAGGTTACCGGATCCCCCTTCAAGTACTCAGAAGCCGCCTGGCGATCAAAATTCAGGGGCATGCCCGCCTGCATAAGCAGAAAATCTCCCAAGCGAATCTCCAAGCAGCGGCTGTCAAAAGGGATCCCGGCCCGACCGGCGGCGGCGGCCACCCGTCCCCAGTTGGGGTCGTTGCCAAAGGCTGCCGCCTTTACCAAGGGAGAGCTGGCGATCACACGGGCCATCTGCCGAGCCGACCTGTCGTCGGGGGCGCCTTGGACGCGGATTTCCAGCAGCTTGGTCGCCCCCTCCCCGTCGCGGGCAATGGCCTTGGCCAGATGGATGCAAACTTGGTTGACCATCTCCGCCAAAGTTTGGGCGGCTGCTGTGCCGGCTTGAATAGCCGGGATCCCGCTCCGGCCATTGGCCAGGGCCAGGAGCATATCGTTGGTGCTGGTATCCCCATCCACGGTGATTTGGTTAAAGCTGAGGTCGGCAGCTTGCTGGAGGATCTGCTGCCACAGATGGGGATCTACAGCCGCGTCGCAGGTCAAGAAAGCCAGCATCGTGGCCAAGTTGGGATGGATCATGCCGGATCCCTTGGCAATGCCCCCCAGCCGGACGGTGTACCCGTCGATCTCGGCCTCTAGGGCAACGCTTTTGGTCACCAGGTCGGTGGTGAGGATGGCACGGGCAGCACTCTCCCCTCCTGCTGGCGAGAGGCTGTCGATCAGGCGGGGCAGGGCTGCCTCAATTTTGGCCATTTCCAATTGCCGCCCGATCACCCCCGTCGAGGCCGTGAGCACCTGTTGGGCCGGGATCCCCAACCGTTCTCCCACCCAGAGGGCCAGTTGGGCGTTGTTGCGTTCCCCTTCTTCTCCGGTACAGGCGTTGGCTTGGCCGGCATTGCAGAGAATAGCCTGCACCGGCTGCCCTTGGGCGAGGATCCCTTGGTTGTAGGTAACACAAGCGGCCTTGACCTGGTTGGTGGTAAAAACACCCGCCCCCACCGCCTCGCAGTCAGCAACGATCAAGGCCAGATCCGCAGCTCCTGAGGGCTTGAGGCCGGCGGCCACTCCAGCAGCTCGAAACCCTTGTGGGGCAGTGACGGCACCTTCAACCGGTTTAAATTGGGATCCCATGCGTTCCTCGGCCAGGTGGGGGTCGGCAATATCATAGCGGCTTGCGGCTCGGGTTTGGGTTCAGGGCAAGTTTTGCCTGAGAAACCTTCTGAAAACCCGTCCTGAGGGCAAAAGTTGTAGTTCTACTAACCAAGCAGAGGCGGCAGAGAGGGTTATTTTTAAAGTATGGGGTGTGCCTGTGTAACCTTCTCTCCTCTTTGCTGGATTTGCAAGGTACCCTCTTGTCCCCTCCCCTAGGAACTGCAAGCCATGCCTGCCCCTGTCATTACCCTTAGCCATGTCAGCAAGGCCTATGCCAATGGCACGGTGGCTTTGCAAGACATGAACATGACCATCCAAGAGGAGCAGTTTGTCAGCTTGGTGGGGCCATCTGGCTGTGGGAAAAGCACGGTGCTGCGGCTGATCGCAGGGCTGGGTGACCTAACCACCGGCTCTATCGAATGGGGGCAAAACACCTCCCAAGGAGAGCCCAAATTGGCCTTTGTGTTTCAGGAGCCGGCCCTCATGCCCTGGGCAACGGTGATGGACAACGTGCGCCTGCCCCTGAAGTTGGCCGGTGAGCCCAAGCCAAAAGCCGATCGAGATGTTCTGGAAGCTCTAGAACTGGTGGGCCTACGGGGGTTTGAGCGCCATTTTCCCCGCGAGCTGTCCGGCGGTATGCGCATGCGGGTTTCCATTGCTCGCGCCTTGGTAACCAAGCCGCAGGTGTTGCTGATGGACGAGCCTTTTGGTGCTTTGGACGAGATCACCCGCAGCAAGCTAAACAGCGAGCTGCTGGAGTTGTGGCAAGAAAAGCACTGGACGGTCATCTTTGTTACTCACAACATCTATGAGGCTGTCTATCTTTCCAACCGCGTGGTGGTGATGGCGGCTCGTCCGGGCCGGGTGGTAGCCGATATTCCCATCGATGCCCCCTATCCCCGCTCGGAAGAGTTTCGCACCTCAACCCTTTACAACGACTACTGCCGTGAAGTGTCGGCTCGTCTCCAGGAAGCCATGTATGGCGCGGCTCAGGAGCCTTATCTGCGTCCCCTCTCGGCCGGACGTTCGCGCTGACGGGATCCCTTCCTTGACGGTGTTCCCTGTTGTGTAGAGCCCCCTTCCTCATCAACCTCAGGATATGTTCGATGCTTTCCTCTCCCTTTTCAATTGGCTGTATCGCCGGCTGGGATCCCTTGGCGCGGCGGAGCGCTTGTCTCTGCCTTGGCCGGATTGGGCTCCGCCCAGGCTGACCGGAGCGGTTAGAGAACAACTCAGGTTCCAACCCACGGCTGCCGCTGCTGGGCCGAGTGCTGCGCCTGCAAAGGGGTTGGATCTGGGCCGCTGGTTCAATCTGGAGGTGATGGCCCCCGTTATTGTCGGGATCCTCTTTTTGGTGGGCTGGGAAGTGGCGGTGCGGGTGACAGGAATGCCCCACTATCTCTTGCCGGGGCCGATTTTGGTGGCGCAAACCCTTATCCGCGACTGGGGAACGCTTTTTCCTTCTCTGTTGATTACTCTGCAGATCACGGTGGTGGCCTTTTTGGCCGCCACCGTATCCGGGCTTGTGCTGGCGATTGTGTTCACCCAGAGCAAGTGGATCGAGCGCAGCTTTTTCCCCTATGCGGTGCTTTTGCAAACAACGCCCATTGTCTCCATCGCGCCGCTGATCATCATTTGGCTGCGCAACAACACCTTTGCCGCGATGGTGGTCTGCGCGTGGATTGTGGCTTTTTTCCCGATTCTTTCCAACACCACTCTGGGGTTGAACAGCGCCGATCACAACCTGCTCAACCTGTTTCAACTGTACAAGGCCAATCGTTGGCAAACCTTGATCTACCTGCGGCTGCCCAGCGCCATGCCCTATTTCATGGGGGGCCTGCGCATCAGCGGCGGCCTTTCTTTGATTGGGGCGGTGGTGGCGGAGTTCGTGGCTGGTACCGGTGGGCAGCGAGCTGGGATCGCCTACCAGATCTTGATCTCCAGCTTCAACCTGCAGGTGCCGCGCATGTTTGCAGCCTTGATCTTGGTTACCGGCTTGGGGATCCTGATCTTCATTTCCCTAAGCGCTTTATCGGAGAGGGTATTGGGCAAGTGGCACGAGAGCGCCATGCGCCGAGAGAATTGAACTGTGACATACTCCTGCTGGCGCCTAGAGTGCAGGCTTTGCCAATAGTGACTCCTGCCATCGCAACCGGCTCCGCGCCGCTGCCGCTGTGGGTTGCTATCGAAGGGGGATGAACTCGGTGCGGCCAATGATTTGTTGGCCTTGATCCGAGAGGGCATAGTTGATGAAATCGGCCACCGCAGGGCTGGTTCTCTGAGGTGCTACCAAAAACACGTTGCGGGCCAGAGGATAGCGGCCACTTTGGATAGCCTCGCGGGTGGGCATCTGGCCGTCGATGGGCACCATCCTCACCGTTTGCTGGTTCTGCACCTGATCCACGGTGCTGTAGGTGATGCCGTCTTCTCCCAAAGCCCGCAGGAGAGGGGTGGTGACATCTTCGGTGGCGGTGGTGAAGTAGGGCGGGTTGTCGGGGGCAAAGGGCAGCCCCAGCAACACCAGCTCTTGGAAGACAGTGTAGGTGCCGCTCTGGGGGGCGCGGTTGAGAACGCGAATTGGGCGATCCGGGCCGCCCACCTGACTCCAGTTGGTGATCCGACCCTGGAAGATATCGGCCAATTGCTGCAGCGTCAGGCCGCCTTTGTAGGGGTTGTTCACCCCCACCGCCACCGCCAGGGCATCTTTGGCCACCGGGATCGCCTGCAAACCGGCCTGCACTTCGCTGGCATTGAGGGGGCGGGAGCTGGCGGCCATCTGGATGCGCCCTTCCATCAGGGCCTTGAGGCCGGCATTGGAGCCGTTGGGTTTGCCATCCGGGATCCCGTAGGTGAGGGGAATGCCGGGGTTGCGCTGGCTGTAGCCTGACTTCAAGGCCAAGACAAGGCGAACCATTGTGACGCTGCCATCCATCTGCAGCACCGCCGGGTTGGGCAGGGAAGTGTCCAGCTTAACCGGGCCGGCAGGCAGATTGGGGGCTTGCGCCTGGGGAAGGTTGGGTGCCGTCGGTGCCTGTGGCTGGGCAGCCGGAATCTGGCTGGGGACAGAAGGCACGTTCCCTCGATTCAGGAAAGAGTCAAGCAGGCCGGAGCGATAGGCATACCAGCCGCCTCCCCCCAGTATCGCCAGCAAAAGAATGTAAACAATCGGAGGCGGGCCAGAGCTTTGTGCGGTCATGGGATCCCCCCAGAGAAATTCGCAGTCCAGACATTATGAGACCTTCCCCCTCCGTTGTATCAATTACCTGGGGAGATTGGGTAAGCGTCAGGTTAAGGGGCATCCCGTCCCACCTCGCGCAGCTCGATCACATCCGCGCGGGGATCCGCCTGCACGACTTCCAGTTCAATCCAAGCTGCTAGAGGAACCTGGCGTTCTAGGCGTACCGGCACCCGAAAAGCGATCTCATCCAGCAGGGCCAGCACCAGGTTTTCTTGCTCGCGCAGATAGCCCAAGACCAAGGCCCGCCAAATCTGCCCCGGTCGCTGGCGCAGGTACTCAATGCTCCAGTAGCGCTTGGACTTGCGCTCCACTTGAACCGCTTCTGCAGTGCCCGGCTCAATGGCCAGCAACAACTGCTGCACCTCGGCTTCGGTCAAGGGCAAGGGATCCCCGCGCAAGAAAGCCTTGATCTGGTAGTGGGCCACCAGATCCAGGTAGCGGCGAATGGGGGAAGTTACTTGACAGTAGGCATCGAGACCCAGCCCCGTATGTCGCCCCGGTTGGGTGGCCACCTCTGCCCGCGATAGACAGCGCATGATGGCAAAAGATCTCACCGGCCCCTGGGGATACAGATCCAAAACCTCCGGCGGGGGGAGCTCAGGGGCCGGCTGCAGGCGATAGGGCACCGGGATCCCGTTTTGGCAAGCAAAGCGAGCAGCCACCTCACCGGCCAGCACCATCATCTCCGCCACCATCTGCCGCGCCGGCGTATCCTCAATAACACGCAGGTGGGGGATCTCGTCCATGACCTTGATATCTTGCTCCGGCAGGCCGATCTGGATGGCCCCTTGAGCCAGGCGCCAGGCGTAGCGCCAGCGAGCGGCCCGGGCAATGGCCGTCAGTTGTGCCTCTGCCCCCAACTCCAGCATCTCGTCGGCATCGTCATAGGTGAGGCGGTAGTTGACCTTGATTTGGCTAAGGCAGATCTCGTAGTTGCGCACGACACCGTCGCATCCCAGCCGGATGCCGAAGCTGAGGGCAGGCCGCACCTCCCCCTGCACCAAGCTCATCAGGCCGGTGGACAGCTCCGGTGGAAACATCGGGATCACCCGCTCGGGCAAATAGACGCTGGTGCCCCGCCGGCGGGCCTCCAGATCCAAAGGATCCCCCCACTGTACCCAGCAACTGGGATCGGCAATGTGGATCCAGAGCTTGATCTCCTCATCCGACCAAAACTCGACGCTGAGGGCATCGTCGATATCGCGGGTGCTGGCGTCGTCGATGGTGTAGGTGTGGAGATGGGTGAGATCGCGGCGCAGATGGGGATCCAGGAAGGGAGGAGGGCCGCCCAGCAAAGTTTGGGTGTAGCGCTCCACCTCCTTGGGAAATTGGGTGGGGATCCCGGTGAGGCGCAGAGCCAGGTTCTCGTGGCGGCTCCACAGGCCCAGGGCCACCAGGGCGTCAAAGGCTCCTTGGGGAGTGTCGGGAAATCCCATCAGTTGCAGCAGTTGCGAGGCCCGTTCCCGATCCGAGGGGGTGAGGTTGTGGGAGAGATCCTCGTGGCTGCGAATGCTGGCCGCCGCTCCCTGCAGAGCTAGGCGCTCCAGCAGCTCCAGACGGGCTCGCTCCGCTGGGGTCCAAGTGTACTTTTGCCCAGGCTGGGCCACCGCTGCCCTTAGGCGGGCCTCAAACTCGGCCTGTTCCTGCTGCCGCTGCTGGGTAACGGCAATTTGATGGCGGATTTCCTTCACCTGCGCCGGGGTACGCGGCTCGTAGCCTTCCCCCTTTGCCTTAAAGTAGATGAAATCCTCACTCAAAAGGCGGTAAGCAGCATAAGTAGAGACCGGGGAATCGTCGGAAAACAACAACTGGGCCATCTCCGACAGGCTCAGGAGCCGGCGCTCCTCCTGAACCAATTCCCAGGCCAAAGCTAAGCTTTCGGGATCCAACTTCGCCTGCACCGCCTGCCAAAAGCCGGGAATGTCGGAAGCCGTGAAACTGGATCCCCCATTCAAGGCAAAGGTAATTTGGCGAGGGTGAACGCTGTGCACCTGCCCCGAAGCCACGCCCAGCAGTAGGTTCTTTTTGCCCTCGGTGCCCTGAACCACGGCCAACACACGGTCGTTATTGTGGCGAAACTCCACCAGCGTGCCCTTTTCCACCCTCTCTCCCCATGTCGGCTGTCGTTGAAGCGCAGGCTCTCCTCCATTTTCCACCAGCTCTGCCCGCCTGCCCACGCGGAAACCCCGGCCAGAAGACATGCAGACACGAGAACTGGCAATCTTTGCACATCAATACTTAAAGAGAATATGGGTATACGGTACTATGTATACATGAGACACCTATGGGATACAGGCCTTCCGGTAGATTGTGGTTACGTATTCCACACTGCGATTCCAAGGGAGGGGCAAGTTCTGACAAGTTTCTGGGATCAAGTTACCAATTGAGATCCCCAAATTGCGTAGAGATACTGTTGCCAGCGTTTCTCAAGCATATATTTTCCACTTCCATATGGTATTCTGGGCTCTGAGGGTAGGATACAGTTACCCCAGGCTGCTACTTAGTTAAGCTAGGGGTGTGCCATAGGAAGGCACCCATCGTGGTTTGTTTTCCCTAGACAAAGGTTAGGGAAGCAGATCCCTGCTTTTTCCCTCTTCTAGCGCTCAAAAGGTCAGCCGTGGACAACCCAAAGCGACTGTTGCTTGTCGATGACGATCCCAACCTGATCCTGCTGGTAAAGGACTACCTGGAGTTTCGCGGCTATGAGGTGGTGGCGGCGAGCAACGGTCAAGAAGGGTTAGAGGCGATGCGCCATTTCACGCCGGATTTGATCATCTGCGATGTGATGATGCCGGAGATGGATGGCTACACGTTTGTCCAGACCATTCGCTCCAACAGCGCGACGGACTGGATCCCGGTGATTTTTTTGTCGGCGCGCGGGCAAACGGCGGATCGGGTGCGCGGGCTCAATACGGGGGCAGATGTTTACCTGGTCAAGCCCTTTGAAGCGGAAGAGCTGGTGGCCCAGGTGGAGTCGGTTCTCAAGCACACGGAGCGCCTGTTGCAAATGCAAAGTGTCGGCATTCAGCCGGTCATCAAGCTGGAGCGGGAAATTGAGCTGACCCCGACGGAAACCAAGGTGCTCCAGCATGTGGCCAGGGGGATGTCCAACCGCGAGATTGCCGAGGTGATGGGGGTGAGCCAGCGCACCGTCGAAAGCCACGTCAGCAACATGCTGAGCAAAACTGGCTTGCACAACCGCACCGAGCTGGCCCGCTGGGCCCTCGAAAGTGGTTTGGGCAGGGGCTGAGGGGCCGCCGAGAGAACTTCTGCTGTCCAGTGGGGTGGTCGAGCTGTGGGCCTCACTGGGCGGCGGTGAAGGTGGCCAGTAGGATGGGGGATCCCTCAACTTTTCTGCCCTTGTCCGTCGTTTTGGCAGCAAACTGAAGAAAGTGAGGTAACCGGTCAGGGTGCCTCTGTCCACTACGGTCTAGAACCCATGGGATCCCGTTTACCGCGTCCGGCTCGGCCCATCCGCTCCGGCCACTACCCGGCCAAAGAGCTGTGCAGCCAGTGCGGCCTCTGCGATACCCGCTATGTCGCCTACGTCAAAGAAGCCTGTGCCTTCTTAAACCAGCAGTTTACCCGCCTGGAAGAGCAAACCCACGGGCGATCCCGAGAGTCGCTGCGCTCCGAGTCGGCTGCCGTCAGCGACAGCGACTACTTCGGCGTCTACGAGGCAATGTACACGGCCCGCAGGCGGGATCCGATCCCGGGTGCCCAGTGGACGGGCATCGTCAGCAGCATCGGCATGAAGGCCCTCAGCAGCGGCCTAGTAGAAGGGGTGGTGTGCGTGCAGGCGGATCCCCAGGATCGCTTTCAGCCACGGACTGTCTTGGCGCGTACTCCGGAGGCGGTTTTGGCGGCGCGGGTCAACAAGCCAACCCTCTCCCCCAATCTCTCCGTGCTGGAGCAGGTGGAGCAAAGTGGCCTCAAGCGCCTCTTGGTTATCGGGGTGGGCTGTCAGATCCAGGCTTTGCGGGCGGTGGAGAAAAAGCTGGGCCTAGAGAGGCTTTACGTGCTGGGCACGCCCTGTGTGGACAATGTCAGCCGCGCCGGCCTGCAGAAGTTTTTGGAAACCACCAGCCGCTCCCCGCAAACGGTGGTGCACTACGAGTTCATGCAGGACTTCCACATCCACTTCAAACACGAAGACGGCTCGGTGGAAAAGGTGCCTTTTTTCGGCCTTAAGACCAAAGAACTCAAGGACGTATTTGCCCCCTCTTGCCTTACCTGTTTCGACTACGTCAACGGCCTGGCAGATCTGGTGGTGGGCTACATGGGATCCCCCTTTGGCTGGCAGTGGCTGCTGGTGCGCAACTGGCGCGGGCGGGAGCTCTTGGATCTGGTTTGGGAAGAGCTGGAAACCCAACCGGTGATCTCGCAGGGATCCCGGCGGGCGGCAGTGCAGCAGGGGATCCAAGCCTACGAGCAAGCCCTGAGCTTGCCCATGTGGCTGGCTCGGATCCTGGGGGCAGCAATCCAGCGCTTTGGGCCCCGTGGCCTGGAATATGCCCGCTTTTCCATTGATTCCCACTTTGTCCGCAACTATCTCTACCTGCGCCGCCACTACCCCCACAAGTTGGAGCAGCATGTCCCTCCCTTTGCCCGGCGCATCGTAGAGCAGTACCAACTCCCCTCTCCCTAAGGGAGAGGGGTTGGGGGTGGTCGCGTTAGCGGCGCGGAGCGCTTGGGCAACTCCCTAAGGGAGAGGGGTTGGGGGTGGTCGCGTTAGCGGCGCGGAGCGCTTGGGCAACTCCCTTGGGGAGAGGGGTCGGGGGTCAGCAATAGCGGATCCCGGCTTCCGCCCAGCGGTCGATGGCCTGGCCCAAGCGCTCGCAATCGGCAATCAGGCTAATTCGCACATAGCCTTCCCCCCCTTCCCCAAAGGCGTTGCCAGGGGTTACGACCACGCCCGTAGATTCCAGCACCCGCAGGGCAAACTCCGTCGATCCCTCAGGAGTGCCATCGGCAGTGCGGGGGGTCGGGATCCAGAGGTACATCGTCGCCCGCGGCGGCTCAATCTGCCAGCCCAGCTCCGCCAGGCGGCTAATGAGATAGTCGCGCCGGCGGCGGTAGCGCTCCTGCACCTGCTGTAGGTAGCTCTCTGGCAGGGCCAAAGCCGTCTCGGCCGCCTT
>NZ_JANSJB010000095.1:0-10034 GCF_047462355.1 Synechococcus sp. H55.9
GTGATACCTCTCGACACCGACCAACTGGGCACCTTCTCACGGGAGCGGCCCCGACCGGGGGATCCCATCCACACCCTACGCCTAAAGATTGAGAGAGCCCGCCAAGTTTGTCCTGCCTCTTTGGTTTTGGCCAGCGAGGGATCTTTCGGCCCCCACCCCCAGCTTCCCTGGATCCCTTGGAACCAGGAGTGGGTCATGCTCAAGGTTTTTGAACCTGACGCGGATCCCTTGGAGCTGGTGGGCTACGCAGAAAGCACCCAAACCAATTTCAGCCATCGCTGGGTGCAGAGCTGGGCAGAAGCGCTCGACTTTGCCCGACAGGTGGGGTTCCCACAGCACGGCCTGATCGCCCTCGACCGGCCGGAAAAGCCCCAAGTTATCCACAAAGGGATCCAAGACGAAGCAACCCTAAAGCAGGTGGTGGAGGAGCTGCTGGCCCGCCAGGGAGGGCTGCACCTGGAAACCGATATGCGGGCCCTGTACAACCCAACCCGCCTGCAGGTGATTGCGGCAGCCACCCAAAACCTCATCGCCAAAGCCCAAAGCCTCTGCCCCGCCTGCGGCACTCCCGGCTACTGGCGCATCCGTGCGCTGCCTGGGCTGCCCTGCGGCCAGTGTGGTGCCCCCACCCCTGTAACCAAGGCGTGGGTGTATGGCTGTGCCCGCTGTTCCCACACCCACACCGAGCCTGTGGCAGAGACCTGGGCAGATCCGGCTCAGTGCGCCTTTTGTAACCCCTAGCTTCCCGGCGCCCGCTCCAACTTGCTCGATGTCTTCCAGGGCAAGGCTTGGGAAACTTCCCATCAAAAAAGGGATCCGCCGCGGCGGATCCCTCCGTTGTTTTTAACCTAGGCGGGAGAGCAAGGGGTTAGAAGGTGAACACTGCCCGCAGAGCACCCACACCGATGGTCGGGTCGTTGTCCCCTGGCCTGCCCCCATTGGGATTGCTCACAAAGTAGGCAGCGGGCGTCAAGGTAATGTAGTCGTTGACCGGGAAGCTGTAGTAGACATCCACGACGAAGGGCCGGGTATCCCACACACCCTCATTGTCGGTGGTCACGATCGGCTGACCGAAGACTACACCACCCTTGGCACCCTCAATGAAGAGATCCGGGAAGGCAAAACCAAGCAAGAACCCGTTGAAGTCTTCATCGCCCGGATCGATAGTGCCAGCCGGCACCACATTGGGCAGGTTATAGTCAACGTTGCCCGCCGTAAACCAGCCGGACAGGATAATGCGGGGGCTCAGCTCCCAGTTGGCAGCCACTGTAAAGGCATTGACCCGAGCCGAGGGGGTGACGTCATTCCGGCGCAGCGGACCGCGGAAAAGGCTGCTGCCGGTAGCCAGGAAACCGGGGCCGCGGCTAGCGTCCTGCAGATAGGTGGAAGCAAATTGCAAATACAGCTCCAGATTTTCCGTCGGCAGAAAGCCCAGCTCCACCGTGTGAGCGCTGTCGTTACCGGTCAAACCGCTGTCACCGAAACCTCTGCCCAAGGTCTGGCCGCCGCGGGTGCTGTAGGCGTAGGCCAGACGAAACTGGTCGCCGAGGCGATAGCGGAAGCCAAACAGCGTGCCACTGGGCACATCTCCCGTGGAGTTGGGGAGGTCGGCAAAGTCGGAGAGGGCATCGAAGGGGACGCTGTATTGCAGGACACTGGACACCCCCGTGCCCGTGATGCCGGCGTAGATGGTGGCAGCGCGGTTAAAGGCAGGGAACTGATAGACCAACTGGGCCAGTGTGAAGGTGCCACCACCACCCCCTTGGAAGCCAACGCCCGGATCCCCTGCGAAGAAGGTGGTTACCGCATCGCGAGCCTGCAGACGAATGCGCAGACGGTCACGCCCAGCAAAGGAAGCGTCGAAGTTCAAGCGCACCCGGTAGGGCAGGGTCATGTTCGCCTGATTCTGCTCGGCCACCACCCTGTTGTTGACCACCCGGTCGTCGGTGAGGGCGCTGCCCAGGACAGCGGTGATCACTTGGGCATTCAGCTTGGTGACCGGGTTGAAGACCTTGCCCTTCAGGTCATTTACGTCGGCTTCCAGCGCGTCTACCCGTCCCCGCAGGGCTGCCAGCTCGGCGGCAAACTCCTCCTGCAGCCGCTGCAGTGTAGCCAAGTCCTCCTTAGAAACCTTGTCGGCCAGGCCGGCGGCGATCAGCTCGTTGATGCGATCCAAGCAGGCATTCATCCCGGCGGCAAACTCAAAACGGGTCATGGCCCGGTTGCCGCGGAAGGTGCGGTCAGGGTAGCCGGCAATACAGCCGTAGCGCTCGACCAGCGATTGCAGCGCCTGGAATGCCCAGTCGGTGGGCTGCACATCGGAAAGCTCAGAGATGGAGGTGACAGGCCCTGTAGCTTGGGCATAGGCCACTCCAGGGGTTAAGACTGCCGCTGCACCCAGGGTGCCAGCCAGCAGCGTTTTCCAGTAGTTCGTGTGTTTCGCGGGCATGTTTCTCTCCTTGTTTTTTGTCCTCACACCTGTTTAGCTGTGGCAACGTCTCCTAGCGATGCCCAACTGCCCAACTCTAGAGCGAGCCTGACAGTTGCGAATTCTAGAAGAACATAGTACAGCCCTGTCTTACATCGTCTACCACTTTACACACTTTTTGAGCGAGACTCAATGCGAGGCTCAAGGGCGGCAGACGCTCCAGGCCCTATACCCATTACTTTACCTCAGGGATCCGGCCCTGGCTAGCGGGTGTATCCTGAAGCTGAGCCACGGGCTAAGGCGGGGATGGGCGGTACCGGACTCGAACCAGTGACATCCTGCTTGTAAGGCAGGCGCTCTACCGCTGAGCTAACCGCCCCCTCGGCTCCCTGAGTCTAGCATTTCCTGAGGGGCTATTTCCCCATGCCCAGGCTCTGCGCCTTCTGGTACACCTTGCCCTCGGTCAAAAGGGAAGGGGCAATGCAGATCGCCACCTGGTGCATTTCCTTGAGGTTGGCGGCGCCCAGGGTGGCCATGCTGGTGCGCAGAGCGCCCCAGAGGTTGTGGGTGCCGTCATCCAGGCGGGCGGGGCCGCGCAAGATCTCTTCCAGGGTGCCGGTGGATCCCACGCGAATGCGGGTGCCGCGGGGCAAAACGGGGCTGGGGGTGGCCATGCCCCAGTGAAAGCCGCGACCGGGCGCCTCCTGAGCGCGAGCCAAGGGGGATCCGATCATCACGGCATCGGCCCCACAGGCGATGGCCTTGCAGATATCCCCGCCGGTCACCAGGCCGCCGTCGGCGATGATGGGAACGTAGGTGCTGGTTTCGGCCAAGAACTGGTCGCGGGCGGCAGCGCAGTCGGCAATGGCGGTGGCCTGAGGTACTCCCACCCCCAGCACGCCGCGAGAGGTGCAGGCAGCGCCGGGGCCGATGCCCACCAAGACGCCGGCAGCTCCCGCTTGCATTAGCTCCAGGGCGACATCGTAGGTGACGCAGTTGCCCAGCACCACGGGAATGGGCATGGAGCGGCAGAACGCGGCCAGATCCAGCTTTTGCATGCCCTCTGGCACCTTGTGATGGACGGAAACCACGGTGGCCTGGACGAAGAAGAGATCTCCGCCTGCTTCCGCCACTAGGGGGCCATATTCAGCCGCATGGGCGGGCACGCAGCTAGCGGCGGCAATGGCGCCGGCGGCTTTGATCTGGCGGATGCGCTCTTGGATCAGCTCCGGCTTGACGGGCTCGCTGTAGAGGCGCTGCATCAGGGGAACAAACTCGTCTTTGCCGACCGCAGCAATCTGATCCAGCACCTCGTCGGGATCCGCGTAGCGGGTTTGGATCCCGTCCAGGTTCAGCACGCCCATCGCCCCCAGCTTGGAGAGCAAAATCGCCATCTTGACATCCACCACGCCGTCCATGGCGCTGGCGATGATGGGGATGGGCCGTTGGATCCCTCCCAGAGTGAAGTGGGTGTCTACCAGGCTGGGATCCAGAGTTCGCCTGCCTGGTGCCAGCGCGATCTCATCCAGCCCATAAGCGCGTCTTGCCTGCCGATTGCGGCCCAGTTGCACGTCCATTTTTGCCTTGTTCTGCGGATCCCTCGTTCTTATCATGCCGCCAAGGGGGGATCCAAGGCTAGTGAGGGTTGTGTTCTCTTGGCCGTGATTTGAATACCGCCCAGCGGTCGGAGTCGGGTAGCTTACATAGATAGGCTGTTTCCCGCTTGCCCGATCGTGGATATCCTGCGCAATGCCCCGCTGGGGATTTATCTGGAAGAGCCTCGCACCTGGCTACATTGCCTGGATCCGCGCGTGAAGCTGGCCTGGCTGCTCAGCTTCCTGCTCAGTCCCATTTTGGCCGGCAATGGCTGGCGCCTGGCGGTGGTGGCACTTCTCTTGCTCTTGACGGTGGCAGCCCGTCTGCCGCGCCGGGTTTGGTCAGGCCAACTCGCTCTGGTGTTGGCTCTCAGCCTGCTCACCTTTGGGATCACCAGCTTGGCCCCAGATGGGTTGGGGGTCTTTCCGCAGCCGCAGCGGCAGGATGTGCAGGTGGTGGGCTATGGGCTGACCGGGATCCCCGGCGTTCGCGATAGCCTTCACCTGGCTGCAGAACAGGGATCCCCAGACCGCGCCTGGCGCGAGCAAACCCGTGCCTGGCCAACGCCCTATCGCTACCGCTTGGTTCAATTGTCCCTGTTGGGGCGAACCTTTCAGGTGTCGCGCCGTTCTCTGTCGGTGGCCTTGCGGCTGGGCACCCTCATCTTTACGCTGCTCTATGCCACCAACTTGTTTTTGCTGACCACCGCCCCAGAGGAGATCACCGCTGGGATCGGCCAACTGTTGCAACCTTGCCAGCGCTGGGGATGGCCGGTTGCGGAGGTGATCCTCACCCTCACCTTGGCGCTGCGCTTTTTGCCGCTGGTGATGGAGGAGGTGCAAAACCTGGTGCGGGCGGTGCGAACTCGGGATGTGCGCTGGGGATCCCTCAGTTTTCGGGGCGGGATGCAAACCCTGCTGGCCCTGGTGGAGCGCTTTTTTGAAAACTTGCTCCTGCGGGCCGAACAGATGGCCATGGCCATGCAAGCCCGTGGGCTGACCGGCCCCGACCATCCCCTGCGCTGGCACCGCCTACAACTGCGGCGGCTGGATCGAGGGGTGCTGGCCTTCTTGCCCCTGTTTTGGCTGCTGAGGATCTTGTCTTCCTGAGGGCTGTGCTCTACGCTGGGCTCAGCGGCAGGAGCAGTCGGGAAACGGAGCGCCCATCCCCAGACAGATAGAAGGAGAGCTGACCTCCCATCCGCTGCACCACCCGTTGGCATAAGCTGAGTTCCAGGCCGGGGCTGGCCGCCAAAGGCGACTTGAGCAAAGGATCCGCGTAGATCACCCGCTCCGGCTCCAACTGAAGTGCCGCTGCCAGGTGAGGGTCAAAGCTGCCCTGATCCACCACCAGCAGCTCTGCATAGCCCTCGCCAGCCTGGCTCCACAGATCCAGCCGCCCCCCTTCCGGGCTGCGCAAAGCGGCGGCCACCAGCAGCTCCCAGAGCACCATCTCCAGGCGTCCGGGATCCCCCTGGATGGCCAGACTCATGTCCCCATGGGCCCGCGGCCACAGCTTGCGTTTTTGGGTCAGGCCCTCCACCCGGCGCAGGCTTTTGCGCACCAAAGTAGCCAAAGATACCGACTGCAACTGTGGCTGGATCTGCCAGGTTTCCGCCTGCAACAACGGCTCTGTGGAGACCGTCAGCTCTCGCAGCCCCTTGCCGATCTCCACCACTTTTTGCCAGCGGGTGGCTTCGTCGCCGGGGATCTCCGGCACCTGACCCAAGCGGCGCAGGCCGTCCAGGAGGGCATTCTGTAGGTCTAGCAGGCGGCGGTGTTTGTACCAGTTCAACTCCCTGAGCACCTCCTGCTGCTCTTGCAAAGTTTGCATCCAAAGCAAGCGCCGCAGCGTCCAAGCGCAGGTCTGGGCGATCAACATCACAGCCGCCCGCTCGTCGGGATCCCAAACCTTACCTGCCTCTGCCCCCAGGATCAAAACCCCCAGAGGCTCCGGCAGAGAGGGATCTGTCTCGCCCAAGGGCACCAGCAGCCAGGATCCCAGGCCGGCAGAATTGAGCCAGGTGCGGCTGGCAGCCGGGATCTCTTCTTGGGCAAGCTGAAGGGGCTCCCCCGCCTGCAGCACATAAGCCAGCAGCGGATCCTGGCGGTCGATCTCGGTGGCTCCGCTGGGGCAGAACTCAGGGGCAGCAGCAAAGGGCGGCTGTAACTGGGCCCGGCTCTCCCCCGGCTGCCAACTGACTACGAGAGCCAACGGGATCCCCAGCAATTGGGCCGTCTGTTGAGCGGTGGTGGTGTAGAGAAAGGACTCTATACTGCTGTCGCCAACGGGCGAGGTGTTCAGGTTTTGCAGGGCCAGACAGGTGGCGATCAGGCCCCTGAGCAGTTGTTCTTGCCGTTGTCGCTGTTGTTCCGATTGGAGGTGCCGCAGGAGCAACCCCACTTGTTGGGCGATCCCGCGCAGCAGTTGCCGTTCTTCCCGGCTCCAGGCCCGTAGCTGGGGGTGTAATACCAGGAGCAGCCCTTCCGGAAAGACAGCGTTGCTGACGGCGCCGCCGACCCGAGTATGGGTGAGCATGAGGGAGCGCACCCCCAGAGGGGCCAGTTCTTGCCGCCAAGAGAGCAGGCGCAGATCTTGGTCGTAGTTTTCTGCCACCACCACCTCGCTGCGCAGCAGATCCTGCCAGTCTTGCTCGCTCAAGGGGCTAAACTGCGGCGGCAAAGCCTGCTTGCCTTCGCTGCGGTGCTCGTAGAAGAGGCGGGGGATGGGCCTGTCGGGATCCACCGTCAACACGGCCACCACAGCGGCTTTCAGGCGCTGCCCCAGGCCAACCACCGCTTGCTGGAGAGCCTGTTGCAGCTCTGCTGGGTTGTAAAGCGAACGGCCCACCTGGTGGACAAACTCTTGGTCGTCGGCCAACTGGCGAATGCGGCGATCCAGATTTTCCAGGGGGGCGGCCAAGGCCAGCCCATTGGCGGCAGCGGCCACCAACTGTCGCTCCACCGCTTGCCAGGTGCGGGGCAGCTCCGATTGCACCCAGATAAACCCCAGCAGATCCCTCTCCAGCAAAATCGGGGCCGCCAAAACCGCCTGAGCCCGCAACTGCTGCATCAGCTTGGGGGGAACCTCAGAGCGGGTCGTCCCCGTGCCGCCCACCACCACCTGGCCATCGGTGAGGGTGTAGTACATGTCCCCCAATTCCCGCAGCGAAAGGCCGCCATCTTTTGGCGACGCTGCTCCCGCTTTGGCCTCTCTGGACATGGGGGCAGGAGTGGGTGGCTGGCTGGGCCTAGCGGCGCTTCCATGGGGAACAAACCGCCCCTGGCTGCGCTCGTGCCAGTACACCTGAATATGGACGGCGCCCAGGAACGTCTGCAGCTCCTGCCTCACCAGGCTGACCCGTTCCTGCAGGGATCCCGCCTGGCGCATCGCCGTTCCCAACCTCAGAAGTAGATCCTCAAGGCGCTTTTCGGTCTGCTGTTGCCAAGCGTTTTCTAGCTCTTGCAGCGAGGCCGCCAACTGCCCCAGCAAAATCCCCAGCAGGGCCTTTTCGTCCTCGCGGGTGGTAACTCCCCACATCTGGGATCCCAGCATCAGGATCCCCAGGCAGCGCCGCCGCCCCACCGCCGAGAAGGGATAGATGAAGCAGCCCTGGATCCCGCCCAGGCGCCTGGCCTCCCGCTGCCAAAGGCCCATGCGCGGCTCCTGGGAAAGATCGGGCACGCTGATGGGCCGCTGTTCGATCACCACCTGCTCCAGGATCTCCCCCGGCTGCAGGGGATACAGAGCTCGCAAGAGCGCTTGATCGTCTTCCCGCAGGGTCACCCCCCCTTGGCCCACCAACTGGTGATTGGCATAGTCGTAAAGAGCAAGCCAGATCAGCGGCGCCCCAAACACCGCCCTGACATACTCCAGCGTGAGCTGAATGAGGGCGTTGGCATCGCTCTGCTCCCGCATCTGTTGCAAGGTTACTTGCAGAGCTACCCAGGGAGACAGGGATCCAGCTCTATCGGAATAAGGGGGAACAGACTGAACCATACCCGTGTGGATTGATTCTGCAGGTTAGCCAATGCCCTATAAAACCTTCTCAACTCCTCCTCTTCTTTGCCAAAAAGTTGGCTAAAGAGCCATGCAAAGGACTTGCACTGGCTGGGAATAACTATAACCCCCCGCTGAGGGGCTGGGTAGCAACAGGGGCAGCCAGGGCCTGCAGGTATTCAGGAAGGCCTTACTACTGGGATCCCCCGCAACTTGTGGGTGTGGGTCACCAAGCTGTGGACAAAGTGTTGAAAGCGCTGTTGTAGCTTCTCGTCTTTGAGATTGCCCTGCTCGTCAAAAGCGCTCCAAGCCCGACCAATGGCGATTTGCTCCGGGATCGCCCAGCCATGCACCCAACGCACAATTAAGCGCATCTGGTTGAGGGTGTTGCTGTTGCTCTCACCGCCCAAAACGCTGATCAACCCGAAGACCTTGCCCTCCAGGTGCTCAAAACGCAACAGATCCAGGGCATTTTTCAGGCTGCCGCTGATGCCGCCGTGGTACTCCGGGCTGGCCAAGAGGATCCCATCCGCCTGCTTCATGGTCGCCTGCAAAAGCGCCACATCAGGATAGTCCGCGTAGGATTCCGAGCCATCCGCAAAGGGCAGCTTCATCTGCCGCAGATCGAGAATGTGCAAGGGGATCCCCAGCTTCTCAAACTCGCGCCGCGCCACCTCCAGCGCTTGATAAGTCAAGGAATTGGGCCGCAAGCTGCCGCCGATGGCCACGAAACGAGCCCCAGAGGCTTCAGCCATGACGGCTTGCGAATTGACAGTAAGGGCTTGCAAAGTTGAAGGAGACATGAGCTGAGCTCCTGAGCAGGCATTAGTTACGTTTCAAACAATCATAACTCATACCAACTCTGCGTTGTAAAGATTGTTTGAGCTGCGGGGCTGCCTAAGGCTGGTGCATTCGCCCAAGGGTCGAACAGTCCGATTCCTACTCGGAACTGGGGATCTGGGGCCAACGGATCACCTGCAGCAGGTTGGAAAAATCATCCCTCCAGACCGGATCTCCGGCTTGGGGCAGAAGGGGCTGCCAGCCCTGCAGAGCTCCAGGGTTGTTGGCCATCAGCACCCAGTGGGAGGGGGCCAGCCCTGCTTGTTGCTGGTCAGAGGACAGATCCCGGTGGGCCTGCTGCCAAGCCTGGAGCTGCAGGGATCCGGCCAGGCCGGCCAACACGGGGGCCAAGTTGAGGTGACGGTTGGTGATGTTGAAGAGCAGCCAACCCTGGGGCTTGAGCTTGCTTAGGTAGAGGGTCAGGGCCTCTAGGGTCAGCAAATGCACCGGCACGGCGTCGGAGCTGAAGGCATCCATCACCATCAAGTCATAGCTGCCCGCTGGGATCCTCTGGAGGCTGAGGCGGGCATCGCCGAGGATGACCTGCACCTGCGCCTGCTGGCTGGCCCAATCGAGATAGGAGAAGTAGCGGCCCGCCCAGTCGGCCACGGTGGGATCCAACTCGAAAAACGTCCACTCATCCCCCGGCTGGGCGTAGGCGGCCAACGTGCCGATCCCCAGCCCCAACACCGCAATGGCGGGCCGGAGAGCCGCAGCCTGAGCTCTAAACGCCGCAAACACCTGCCCAACCGGCCCAGACCGGGCGAAATAGGTCAGCGGCTGCAGGGCCTTTTGGGGATCCAGGTTTTGGCTGCCGTGTAGGGTGGTGCCGTGCAGAAGGCTGCGGAAGGATCCCTGCTCGGTCTGGTATTCCACGATTCGGTTGAGGCCAAAGGCGCTGCGCTGGCTGGCCACCACCTGCAGTCCCGGCATCAGCCAGGGTTGCCCCAGCAGCACAACCAACCCCGCCATCGTCCCCAGCCGCCGCAGCCATCCCCTCTTGCCCTCTCCTGTGAACACCAGCACCGCCCACCCCAAGGCTAAGCCCACGGCGGAGCCGCGGTGAAGCAGCGCCGGCAGGCGAAAGCGCAACAGCAGCAAGGGCAAGAGCAACCCCAGCCCCAGCCACAGGCCCACCCGCACCACCAGCACGGCAATCGACACCCAAGAG
>NZ_JANSJB010000096.1:0-9266 GCF_047462355.1 Synechococcus sp. H55.9
GGGATCCCTGAAGCCAATACCCACCCAAAACGGCGAAACTCAGTTGACACTCCCACAGCTTGGCCGGGGAGTTCCCACGCAGTCCGGTACCCAGTCTCCCGAGGTGTAGGCTTGCCGGCTGACTGCTGGAGGGGCTAAGCTAGAAAAACAGCGCGGGGTAGAGCAGCCTGGTAGCTCGTCGGGCTCATAACCCGAAGGTCACTGGTTCAAATCCAGTCCCCGCTATACGTAATCTCTTGCTTGATAGGCTCAAGCGCAGTGGGCCTGGTAAGTACTCTGTGCCACCACCTCTAGGCTCTCTTCCAGAGGTCAGGGATCAGCCTGATATTTGATTTGATTTTGATAATGACCACGAAAGGCGGCGGTTAAACAACGGCGGCCCTTCTCAGAGGGATCCCACCCTCCTCGACCCAATGGCCAGGCCCGCCGGCTCTAGAGCTTGGTGCCGCACTCGGCGCAGAACTTGTGCAGGCTGGGGTTTTTGGCGCCGCAATTGGGGCAGTAGATGAGCTCGGCGGCCTGTTCCAGTTGCCGCTTTTCCGGCAGCCCAATCATCTGGTAGTTGGCTTTGCCGGCAGGCACCATCGGGTAGCAGTTCTCATCCCGCTTGACCACAAAATCGGCCAGCACCGGCCCCTCGTGGCGCAGCATCTCCTGGATGGCATCGTCCACTTGATCGGGGTGATCGACGCGCATGCCCTTGACGCCAAAGGCTTCGGCCAGCTTGACAAAATCCGGCATGCCCGGAGCCATATCCGAGTGGGAGTAGCGCTCGCCGTGGAAGGCCTGCTGCCACTGGCGCACCATGCCCTGCCAGCCATTGTTGATGATGGCCACCTTGGTGGCAATGCCGTACTGGGCCACCGTGCCCAGCTCCTGCATGTTCATCTGAAAGCTGGCATCGCCGCTGATGCAGATCACCTCGGCGTGGGGCAGGGCCACTTTGACCCCCATGGCCGCCGGGAAGCCGTAGCCCATGGTGCCCAGGCCAGAACTGGAGATCCACTGGCGCGGCCCGTTGCGCAAAAACTGCGCCGCCCACATCTGGTGCTGGCCGACATCGGTGGTGTAGTAGGCATGGGGAGCGTGGCGACGAAACGCATCGATCACCTGCTGCGGGGCGATCACACCCTCATAGCGGGGCACCTGCAGGGGGTAGTCCTGCTTCCAGCGCTCGATCCGCTCCAGCCAAGCCTGCGTCTGGCCAGGGGTGTGGGGCATTTTGCTCAGTTGCGCCAACAGCTCCACCAGGACGGTGCGCACATCTCCCACAATCGGCACGTCCGGAGCGCGGTTTTTGCCCACCTCTGCCGGGTCAATGTCGATGTGGATCACCTTGGCGTGCTTGGCAAATTCGTCCAGCTTGCCGGTTACGCGGTCGTCGAAGCGGGCCCCCACTGCAATCAGCAGGTCGCACTCGGTAACGGCAAAGTTGGCGTAGGCAGTGCCGTGCATGCCCAGCATCCCCACCGAGAGGGGATCGTTCTCATCGAAGGCCCCCTTGCCCATGAGGGTGGTGGTCACCGGGATCTGATAGGTGTGGGCCAGCTCGGCAATCTCCGCATGGGCACCGGAGATGATGGCCCCGCCGCCCACGTAGAGCAGGGGACGCTTGGCCTGCAAAATCAGCTTGGCCGCCGCGTGGATCTGGCGCGGGTTGCCCCGCACCGTGGGCCGGTAGCCGGGGATATTAACCTCAGTGACCGGCTGGTAGTCGAACTCTTCCAGGCCCACATCTTTGGGAATATCGATCAGCACCGGCCCTGGCCGCCCGGTGCCAGCAATGTGAAAAGCCTCGGCCACAATCCGAGACATTTGGCGCGGATCCCGCACCACGTAGGAGTGCTTGACGATGGGCAGGGTGATGCCAAAGATGTCGGTCTCCTGAAAGCCGTCGGTACCGATCAAATGGCGGGGCACCTGGCCGGTGATCACCACCATGGGCACAGAGTCCATCATGGCGTTGGCGATGCCCGTCACCAGGTTGGTCGCCCCTGGCCCCGAGGTGGCGAAGCACACCCCCACCTTGCCGGTGGCGCGGGCGTAGCCATCGGCAGCATGGGCCGCGGCCTGTTCGTGGCGAACTAGAAAATGTTTGAGCAGCCCCTGAGATTCGGCTTTGTAGAGCTCGTCGTAGACGGGGAGGATGGCTCCCCCCGGATAGCCAAAGATGTGCTGCACCCCGTGCCGGTGCAGGCTGTCCACCAACGCATATCCACCCGTTGCCACGATGTCTTCTCCCCACTGAGATGACCGGATGTCAAGCGCCCACTCTCAGGAGAGCCGGCGTAGGCAAAGCGGCCAGAAGTTGGCCAACTTTGGTATTTGTATTCAACTCCACAGTCTAGCAGCGGTTTGCTCTCAAATCGCTCAGATTTTCACGGTCGGCTAAAGTAACACTGGGGATCCCCATCGTCGTCTTGTTTGCTGCTGCCCATGACTTCCAAACCAACTCCTTCTCCCAGCGATCCAGAGCTGGCAAGGTCGGAAAGAGACGAGCTGCTGCCGGGTGGTAGGCGGGCCGCTGGCACTTCTTCTGCTGAGGTAGAGACTGTTGCTCCTGCTTTGTCCGGCGTCGGGTCAGAGGGATCGCGGCGGTGGCTGCTATGGGGGGCGCTGGGGATCTTTCTGGTGGGCCTGGGGTTGCGCCTGTGGCGGCTGGACGAGTTTCCGGCTCCGGTGTTCGACGAGGTGTATTTCCCCAAGTTTGCTCAAAATTATCTCGACGGCGAGCCTTTCTATGATGTGCATCCCCCCCTCGGGAAATACTTCATTGCCCTCAGCATTCAGGTGTTTGGCCGCAATGAGTGGGGGTTCCGCTTCGCCACCGCTTTTTGTGGATCCCTGATCCCCTTGTTGCTGACGGGCTTGGCCTACCGCCTCACTTACCACGTGGGCTTTGCCCTGTTGAGCGGGAGCCTGCTGCTCACGGATGGAGTGTTTCTGGTGGAATCCCGCTTTGGCCTGATCAACGTGTATCTGGTGGCCTTTGGGCTGGCGGCCACCATTCTGCTGCTGAGCGGTCTGGAGCGCCAAGGTTGGCAACGGGCCGTCCACTTTGCCGGCTCTGGGATCCTGTTGGGAGCGGCAGCTGCGGTGAAGTGGAATGGCCTCTGGTTTGCCTTCATGTTTGCCCTGCTGGGGATCCTCGTCTGGGGGGTGATCTGGCTGCGCCCGCAGTGGATCCCACGATTGGGCATTTTGATCCAAATCCGCCATCTGCGCTGGTGGCACTATGCGTTCTGCTTCGTCCTCGCCCCGCTGGCCTTTTATGCCATCCAGTGGATCCCCCATCTGCAGCTCAACCCGCAGCAGGGGCTAACCCTGGATTGGAGCTGGACGGGCATCCAGAATTATTTCCGATCCCTGGTGCTCATCAACCAATCCGTTTACGGCGGGCACCTGCATGCCGATCTCGTGGTGGATGAAAACACCCCTGTTCACCCCTACTGCTCCACCAGCTTGCGATCCCTGGTGGCTTGGTTCCCCGTCTTGCGTCCTTGGCTGACCACGCCCTTGGCTTCGGCGGGGGCCTGGTCCTGGCCGATCCTGGGCCGTCCCGTGGCCTACTACTTCAGCAGTCAGGGCGACCTGTGGCGAGCGGTTCATGGCCTGGGCAATCCCTGGCTGTGGTGGCTGGGGACGGGATCCATCTTGGTGCTCGTCTGGCGGGGGATCCGTCGCTTCCACGGCCTGGAAGCCTTCATTTTGATCGGCTACGCGGCCAATTACCTGCCCTGGTTTCGAGTTAGCCGCTGTGTTTTTATTTACCACTACATGAGCGCTCTGGCCTTTAGCACTCTGGCCCTGGCCTGGCTGGTGCTGCTGGGCTGGCAGAGTTATCGCCGCTTCTGGCGCGGGACGAGTATCACGGCAGTAGCCTTGGTTTTGGCATCTTTTCTCTTTTTTTCCCCGCTTTGGTTTGGCCTTCCCCTCAGTCCCGGCGGATTTTACGCCCGCATGTGGTTTCGCCCCACGCCGACCCCGCTCTTTTGCTTTAGCCCCCAGGCCTGTGAGCGAGCACCCCTACGCCTGTCGCCCATCCCTGGCTTGAACTGGATTTGAGAAAGGCATGGTAAGCTTTGTGAAGTTCGTTTCGTGAAATGCTGCCCGCTGTTACCAAAAAATAGGGTATGGTTCGCGAAACCCTTGTGGTGGAGGTATGTGGAAACGTCATGGACCGATCCTGCCCGAGTCCTGCCAACTCTCCCCGCCGTCCACCGGCCTATACAGGGCAAGCTGTCCCGGTTGGGGTAATCGGGGTCGGCAACATGGGCCAGCACCACACTCGCGTGTTCAGCTTGATGAAGGATGTGCGGGTCGTGGGGGTAGCCGATATCAATGTGGAACGGGGATTGGATGTGGCCAGCCGCCACCGCGTTCATTTCTATGAGGACTACCGCGATCTGCTGCCCCACGTAGCTGCCGTGGCCATCGCCGTACCAACGGTTCTCCACCACGAGGTGGGCATGGCCTGCCTAGAGGCCGGCGTCCATGTGCTGATCGAAAAGCCCATCGCCGCCAGCATCAGCGAAGCAGAATCGCTGGTGAACCGAGCTGCCGATTGCAACTGTATTTTGCAGGTGGGGCACATCGAGCGCTTCAGTCCCGTTTTCCAGAAGCTGGGCCAAGTCTTGCAAAGCGAGGAGCCGCTGGCTTTTGAGGCCCACCGCCTCAGCCCCTATTCCGACCGCGCCAGCGACGTGTCGGTGGTGTTTGACCTGATGATCCACGACATCGACCTGTTGTTGGAGCTGATCCCGTCTCCTGTGACCCAAATTACCGCCAGCGGCAACCGCGCCTCTAAGTTGGGCTACCTCGACTACGTCACCGCCACCCTCACTTTTGCCAACGGCGTCATTGCTACCCTCACCGCCAGCAAGGTCACCCACCGCAAGGTGCGCAGAATTGCTGTCCACTGCAAAAATGCCTTGGTAGAAGCGGATTTTTTGCACAACGAGATCTCCATCTATCGCCAGGGATCCGCCAGCAGCAGCAGCGACTACGGACAGATGCCCTACCAGCGGGATTGCTTGATTGAGAAAGTCCACACCGACAATATCGACAAGCTCCATGCCGAGCTGGAGCACTTCATTAACTGTGTGCGCGGGGGCAATCAGCCCTCTGTGGGTGGGGAGCAGGCTCTGAAGGCTTTAAAGCTGGCCTCGGAGGTAGAGCGGATTGCTCTGGACGGATGTGCCTGGAGCGAAGCCAAGCCCCGCCGCAGCCTTTTATCTTAGTCCATCCCACCAACAAAGTCATTTCAAGTAGCAATAAAACAGTTCGTTACGTCGTTATTGCTGGGCAACGCTGTCGAGAACGCGCTGCTCCAACTTCCCTCTCCCTTTGGGAGAGGGGGCGGGGGTGGCTGCCGCAGAGCACTTAGGCGGCCTCGCAGTCGATCCCCTCAGAGCGCTTGCCATCCTCAGGCATGAGGGCCAAACCTGAAGATGTGAAACGTGGCAGCTCGGTCCATGCGCGTTCTCCGTTTCAAATTTCTTCTAAGATGCGAAATTGCACATGGTTAATGGCTAGCTCTCCAATCGAGGCTTGATCGGTGTTGATCGTCTCAAACGGGATCCCTTTGGCGATCTCGGCATGGGTCCAGGGCAGGCCCATAAAGTAGCGCTGCGGATAGGGGCGCTCCCCCCGATCGTCGGGGTTTGACTCCATCGGCACCCAACCCCAACCGGGCAGGTAAAACTCGATCCACACGTGGTTGTATTGGGGAAACAGCGGGATCCCTTTCAGTTCGGGGTGGGGAGGACACTTGTAGCGCCCCACCGTGCGGCAGGGGATCCCATTGAGGCGGGCCAAGGCCAGCAGCACCCCCACATATTCGCCGCAGGAACCGGAGCCACGCCGCAAAACCTCATCCGGCGGGTCGATGCGGGAGGTGACCCGGTAGGAAAGCTTGTCGTAGACATAGGCGCGAATGTTAAGCATTTTGCGCAGCAGGTTGGTCTCGCTGCCGACGGCCCGCCGCGCCGCCTCCCGGACAATCGCAGTGTCCATAGCCAGGTAATCATCGTCCACCAAGTAGCGATCCCGCAGATCCGGGGGCACGGCGGCCTCTTCTACATCCAGCGGATCGATGCAGTACTTGATGCTGTAGAGATCCAGCACCGCCCGCCAGCCAAAGAGGCGCACCTCATCGGCCCCCAGGGATCCCAGCGAAAACACCGCCACCTGTTGGCCGGCTTGCTCCTCCAGCTCAAACGGCAGGCCTACCCAGTGGAGGCTGCGCACCCGTTGGCGAGGGCTGTTGCAGGGCAAGGCAATCCGCCAGACCAAATCGGGCAGGGCGCGCGGCTCTTCTTGGGCAATTTCTTCCATATAGGTCAGCTCCACCCGGTAGCCGTGGGAAAGGGTGTAGGTGGCGCGCTCCCCCAGGCGCTGGGGCTGAAAAACCACCGAACAAGCAATGGCGGGATCCGTGGACTTGCTGCTGCTGACCCAAGGGGGGTCTGGGGGGGGATCCAA
Organism: Synechococcus sp. H55.9; assembly: GCF_047462355.1. Taxonomy (NCBI): domain Bacteria; kingdom Bacillati; phylum Cyanobacteriota; class Cyanophyceae; order Synechococcales; family Synechococcaceae; genus Synechococcus; species Synechococcus sp. H55.9. Next base: position 6,484 of record NZ_JANSJB010000096.1, read on the forward strand.
GGGCCGCAGGCGCAGGGGGGCCACCCAGGTTTTGTTGCGCAAGGCCACCGACAAGGGATCCGGAGCGTTGGGGTTGTCGTGGATATAGGCTTCTTCGTGGGCGTAGGCCACCCAGAGTTGTCCCCGCCAATGGGCCAAGCCGGTCGGCCCAGGAGAAGGGGTGAGGATGCGGGCCAATTCCCGCCCGGTCTGGCGCTCCAGCACGTAGATCGTCTCTTCCACCCGATCGCTCACCCAAAGGTAGTCTCCCTGTACCGCAATCTGTTCTCGGCCAATCCCAGGGGCGGGCATCTCCTGCACAATGAGCCCACGACCGGGATCCAGGTGCAGGAGCTTTTCCCGTTTGTAGCAGGTGGCATAGAGGTGGCGGCTGCCTGTGTGGGGATCGATCCAAAGGGCGATCCCTTCGATGGGGCAGGGGCACCCGCACACTTGAAAGGCTTCCAGGGATCCCGGTTGCTGCAGTGCGGCCATGGGAATGCGCAAGATTTGCCCCTCCTGCTCCCGGCCACGACTCTGTCCCGCTGGCGCGGCCAGCCAGATCCAAGCTTGCTCCCCCTCTGACTCTATCCACAAACCATAAGCACCTTGGAAAGAATGGACGTGATGGGGGTTGAGCAGCAGGGTGTTGTGCTCCTGGATTTCTACTAAATAGCCCCTCACCCGATCCAGGCCCAACAGGCGCTCTCCCCAGGTGGCCAAGCCTTCCAGAGCGACCAACCCCAGGGGTTGTAGAGGAGCTGCAGTTGCCTGTGGCCGCCCAGAGAGGGGCCACCAAGCGGGCTGGGATACCGTGGAATCCGGATTTTTCTGAGCATCCAGATCGCTTGCCGAGTGGATGGCAACCATGGAGGCTTCCTTGCCTGCGAAGAGGCCAGCCTGCTCACGCAATCTACATTGGCAACAGGCCCAGGCCAGTACGACTGCCAACATTGTAGGATGTGCTCCCTTTTGGCTCCACCCCAAGGGATCCCTGGCCGTTTGTGTTGTCTGCCAGTCCTGCCGGGGACAGAGAATGCTACGATGACAAGCATTTTGTTATCAGCAAGGTCGGGAACCAGAAACCATGGAAAACAATCTGGCCTTGGCAGTTGGCGGCCTGGTGGCCGGGATCCTGGCCGGTTTTTTGGGCATTGGCGGCGGCACGATCCTGGTGCCCTTGCAGGTGAGCTTGGGGATCCCACCGGTTCAGGCTGTGGCCACCAGCAATCTTTCCATTGTGATGACCTCGATGGCGGGCAGCGTCCAAAACTGGCGCATGGGCTTGCTGGATCTGAAGCGGGTCATCTGGCTGGGGATCCCGGCGTTGCTCACGGCGCAGGTGGGAGCGAGCATCGCCAGCCGCATGCCCAGCCATCTGCTGTTGGCCGCCTTCGGGGTGTTGCTGCTGGCCAACACTTACCTGGTGGAGCTGCGCAAAACGGTGGCCACCCAAGCCTTGGAGACAGAGTTCTCGCCTGCTGCTCAAGTGCGGATGTCTCCCTGGTTGGCCCGCCTCCTGACCGGTGGCGCTGCCGGCTTGTTGGCCGGACTGTTCGGCATTGGCGGTGGGGTGATCATGGTGCCCATGCAGATCCTGCTGCTGCAAGAGACGATCAAGGTGGCGATTCAAACCAGTTTGGGGGCGATCGTGATCACAGCCGTTGCTGCCACCGCCAGCCATGCGGGTCTCAGCGATTGGATCTGGAATGGGCTGGGGTTTGGGGACGGCACCATCCACCGGAATGTGCGTTGGATCCCAGGCTTGATCCTGGGGACAGGCGGGTTAATCGGTGTGCAGATCAGCACCCGCACCCTGCCCAAGTTGCCCGATGAAACGGTCAGCCTGCTGTTTCGGGGCTTTCTGGCTATTCTTTCTCTCTACATTTTTTGGCAAGCCTGGCAAAGCTACCGAGTTCTGTGAAGCGATCCTGGTCTGCCCCAGCAGTCAGGACAGGAGTCCTGGTTCCAAATTATCCGGCGTCGCTCCCAACCTTCGGGCCTGCAATTTAGGGGGCGAGGTGGTTTTGAATGCCAGTTTAAGCCCAGCTGGGGCATACTAAGCCCAGAGTGGGCGCACAGACCTGCGTGTCTTCGCCGTTGACCCTTGTAGCCTAGTGCAGTGAAATAGAGACATTGATGTAGCAACAGGGTGGGTGGCCCAGCAGCATGAACGACCTTTCTACTCCTTTTACTGCTCGTCGTGGTGGCGTCAGCAAGGCCCTGGCCATCGCCAACGCCAGCATCACCCCCTTTGGCCGCAAGCTAAAAGAGCTGGGCTTTGCCGACGACAAGCAAATCCAGGACATTCAAAATGCCCTCAAAGCCAATCGCGAAGGGGGCAGCAAGGCCCTAGCTCTGGTGGTCAAAGAGATTGCCGGCAGAGAGATCACCCCCGACCTGGAGCGGGCCTACAAGCGGCAGCAGCTCTTTGAGCTAAAAATCATCTACGGGATCCCCTCCCTCGACATCGATCTGGAGCCGGTGGAGATCTCGGAGATGATCGGGCTCATCGACTCGCTCTTGCCCCTCGACATCTGCAACCGCTACAAGTTCTTGCCCATCCGCCGCCAAGACAACCAGGTGCTGGTGGCGATGGTCAAGCCGGATAACCTGCAGGCGCTGGACGACATTCAGCGGCGCTTCCGCATCCAGGGGCTGAAGCTGCAGCGGCGGGTCTTCACCCAGCGGGATTTCGAGGCCCTGATCAACCGCTACATGGACGCGCAGGCGGAGCTGTTGGCCATCAAGGGCATCAACGACGCGGCTGCCGCCCAAGAGGAAGAAGAGGTGGTGGTCAACAC
>NZ_JANSJB010000097.1:0-1188 GCF_047462355.1 Synechococcus sp. H55.9
GGGCGCAGCAGGTAGTTGAGCACATACTGGATGGCTTCTCCATCCCCGCGTTGGGCACGGTACAGCGGGCTGTTGGGGTTGGGCGGCGGCTGGTAGCGCCACTCGCGGTGCCACTCCGGGATCCCTTCTCCCAGAGGAAAGCCGAACAGCTCCACCAGTCGCTGCCGGTAGCTCAGCGCCAGTTGTTCCAGGGTTGGCAAGAGGCCCTGCAGCAGCCGCTCCGGATCCGGGAGGGGATCCCCTTCTAAACGCAGCAGCAGACGTTGGCCGGAAAGACGCGCCTGCACCTGCAGATGTCCCAGCCCCAGGGATCCCAGGGCTGCTTGCAAGCGAGCCACGATCTCCGGCAGAGCCGCCTGGACATCCACAGAATGGGCAGACACCGGCAGGGATCCGCAACAAGACCAGATCCAACCTAGCCCAATTTCGGCAAGGGCTTGGAGGGGTTGGCGGCTAGGGCTAGATTCCCAGGATTAAACGGGCAACGTAGAAGTAGATCAACACCCCCAGCACGTCCACAATCGTGGTGATGAAGGGGGCGGCCATCAAGGCCGGATCCAGACCAAAGGAGCGAAACAGAAAGGGCAGCCCCGCCCCTGACACCGAAGAGAGAACAGAAATCCCAAATAGGCTTAGCCCAACGATGACCGCCACCAGGAGATCCCGCTGCAGGGCATAGGCCCAGCCGATGGTGATCAAGCTGAGCATGATCCCCAGCATGGCTCCCACCACTGCTTCCCGGGCCAGTACCCCCAACCCGTCCTTGAGGCGCACCGCTGCCGTGCTCAGGCCGCGAATCACCACCGTCGAAGACTGGGAGCCGACGTTGCCGCCGCTATCCACCAACAGTGGGATAAAAGCCGCCAGGGCGATCACCTGGCTTAAGACTTCTTCCTGGCCGGCAATAATCGTGCTGGTAAAGGTGTTGGTAAGCAGCAAAATCAGCAGCCACACCACCCGCTTGCGGGCTGCCTGCCAAAAACTGAGGTCGAAATAGTCATCTTCTCCAGACTGCAACCCCCCCAAGGAGTAGATGTCTTCGGTGGCCTCTTGCTCCACGATGTCCAGTACATCATCTACCGTAACGATCCCCACCAGTCGCCGCTCGGCATCCACCACCGGCACCGCCAACAGGTCGTACCGCTGGATGACCTGCGCCACCTCTTCCTGGTCGGTGTGGGTGCTGAC
>NZ_JANSJB010000097.1:1288-2780 GCF_047462355.1 Synechococcus sp. H55.9
GTAGATGGTCTCGGTTTCGCGGGCCAAGAGGCGCACCCGCTCCAGTGCCTCGGCTGCCGTCAGGTTCTCTCGCAGGGAAATGTACTCCGGGGTCATGATCCGCCCCGCGGTGTTGGGGGCATAGCCCAGCAGCAGGGCCGTGGCTTCCCGTTCCTGGGGGCTGAGCTGGGGCAGCAGTTCGGCAACCACCTTGGCCGGCAGCTCGTCGAAGAGGCGGGCCCGGTCGTCCGGCGACATCTTGTCCAAGATGTCCTGGATCTCGTGGCTCCTGAACTCGCGCAGCAGCGCCTGTTGCAGATCTATGTCCAGGTGTTCGTAAACGCGGATGGCCAGATCCTTGGGCAGCAAGCGAAAGGCCAGAGCCTGCTGCGCCTCCGGCAACTCCCCGATTACCTCGGCAATGTCCACCGCTTGTACGGGCAGCAGGAGAGATTTGGCTTGTTCCAAGTTGTTTTCCCTTAGGGCCAAGCTGAGCTGGCCACGCAAGAGCTCACAAAATTGCTCGCGGCTCAACTCAGGGCTGGGGGCGGGTGGGATCAGCGGGGCGGAATTCAACGGCTGCACTCCCTGCAACTCTAGCTTTAACTATGCCAGCAAAGCTGAGTCTGTGCTCCCCGCCCCCGTTTTCCTAGAGCCCATAAAAGTCGGGGCCGGATCCCTCGTAGCTGGGGTTAACCCGTAGGTTGAGGTGGGGGCAGACGATCTCGCAGGTGCGGCACTGGATGCAGTTTTCCAGCGACATGGCGTGGGAGCGGATCCCATTGTGTTCGCGGATGTGGTGGACTTCTGCGGTGCAGTCGGCCACGCAGGGGGTAGGGCGGTTCAGCTTGTCGTAGGTGGCAATGCACTGGCGGCAGGTGTCAGCGCTGAACTCAAGGATGTGGCGGTTGCCTTCCGGGTAGCGGGGATCGGCAAAAAAGACGGCATCCGACCGCGAGAAATAGCCCCATCGCGTGGTCAATGCTTCAGGATCCAGACCTGTGGGGGCCACAAAGTCCACTTGGATGGCGGCATGGGGAGCAACATACCCCCGTGGGGGCGGCTCGCCGGCGCTGACCCGTCCGCTGAGCAGCGTGTAGGCGCGCAGGAGTTCTCCGCCGCGACGCACGGGATCCTGTAGGCCCCAGCGCAGGGATCCCAGCCAGGGGTGGCCGGCATCGACGCTGCGGCAGAGCTGGGGCAGGTACGCTTCCAGCAGGCGGGAGTTTTCCAAAAAGGCTTCCCGAAAATAGCGGCTGCAGTAGAGATCTTGCCCCACCGAGCTCTCCATCACGGCTTTTTGGTAGGCCTCTTGGATGCGCAGATCCCCTTTTAAAAAGCCGTCGTGAATGAGGCCCGCCGCCAGGTAGCCGGTCTCCATGGCGTTGGTAATCCCAGCCAGGCTGCCCACATCCAGCACCCCCAGGGCATCCCCCAAGAGCAAAGCCCCTTCGACGCCAAAGCGGCTGGGCAGGCTGTAGTAGCCCCCCTCAGGAATGACGGCAGCCCCGTA
>NZ_JANSJB010000097.1:2880-9264 GCF_047462355.1 Synechococcus sp. H55.9
AAGAGCAAAGCCCCTTCGACGCCAAAGCGGCTGGGCAGGCTGTAGTAGCCCCCCTCAGGAATGACGGCAGCCCCGTACTTGAGCAACTTGCCACCGGCAATCAGGGATTGGATCCAGGGATGGGCTTTGAACTCCTGCAGGCGCTGCTGCGGGTTGAGGTTGGGATTTTTGCTGTCGAGGCCGATGATGAGGCCCAGGGCCAGGCGGTTATCCTTGAGGCCGTAGACAAAGCCGCCGCTGAAGCTGCCATCCAAAACCGGATAGCCCAAGGTGTGCCACACCTGCCCCTGCAGCGAGCAAGGGATCTGCCACAGCTCTTTGACCCCCACCGACCACAGTTGCGGCCGAGGGCGCAGGTGAAACTTCTCGACCAGGTCTTTGGAGATAAATCCCTTGTCGCCAAAACAAGTGAGCTCGGCAAAGACGCAATCTTCGTAAACTTGGCCGGAGTCGCTCACCCGCACCCCAATGACTCGCTCCCCTTCGTAGAGGATCTCGTGGGCAGCAAAGCCGGGGAACAGATCCAGGGTAACGTTGGGGATCCCTTTGGCCTTTTCCTGCAGGGTTTCGGCCAGCCAGCGGATGACATGGCTAAGGGTGAGGATGAACTGCCCCTGCTTGCGCAACCCCTTTGGGATCGCTGCTTCCGGCAGATCCCAGCGCTCTTGGGATCCCAGTACGCTCAGATGGCTGACTTCCACCCGCCCCTCGTGGGGAAATCCTTGGCTCTCAAAATCCGGGAAGAGCCTGGCGATGGCCTGGGGATTGCAGATGGCACCACTGACAATGTGCCCGCCAAATTGCCGGGCTTTTTCCAAGATGGCGATGGAGATTTTGAGCCCCGAGAGCTTGGCCAGATCCAAAAGGCGATGGGCCAGGATCAGGTTGGAGGAGCTTCCTCCCACCAAAAGCAGGTCGTAGCGGATGGCGTCACTCATGCAGAATTCCCCACGCAGCGGCTCTGGATACCCTGCCTGTATCCTAGAGAGGGAAGGCCAAAAGGGGGCAAAACTTTAGACCTTCTCAAGCCTCTGCGCCGAGCCCTCGACAGGATAGGTGATTGTCATTGGCTTAATGTCGGGCACTTCTGTGGACGGGATCGATGTAGCCATCGTCCACATCGAGGGCAACGATCCTCTCCGGTGGGAGCTGTTGCATTTCCAAACAATCCCCTATTGCCCGCTGCTGCGGGCAGAGATTTTGCGGGCTGCGGATCCCAAAACCGGCACGGTAGACCATATCTGCGCTTTAAACTTTCGTTTGGGTCGCGCTTTTGCGGAAGCGGCCCTGCAAGGGATCCAAGCGGCCCACCTCACCCCCCCACAGGTCGATCTCATCGGCAGCCACGGCCAAACCCTTTGGCACAGCCCCGATGGGCCAGAAGCCTCGACCTTACAAATCGGTGAAGCGGCGGTGATTGCCGAGCTGACCGGGATCCCTGTGGTGAGCAACTTTCGGGCGCGGGACATGGCAGCGGGGGGCCAGGGCGCACCTTTGGTGGCTTTTGTGGATTGGCTGTTGCTGAGTCATCCCCACTTCCATCGGGCGGCCCAAAACATCGGCGGCATAGCCAACCTTACCTATCTCCCTAGCCTCAGCAGCGGCGGATCCCCTTTGGCTTTCGACACCGGCCCCGGCAACGTGTTGATCGATTTGGCGGTGATGCGGGCCAGCCAAGGACAACAAGCTTTTGATCGCGACGGAAAATGGGCTACCCAAGGCCAGATCCACTGGGAAAAAATTACAGAATGGATGCGGGATCCCTACTTTCATAAAGCACCGCCCAAAACCACTGGCCGAGAGTACTTTGGATCCCTTTACTTGGAACGAATTTGGCCCCAATTTGCCTCCGCCCACGACTGCATTGCCACGCTAACGGGGTTTACCGCTCGCTCCATTGCCCAAGCTTACAGAGACTTCTTGCCCGCGATCCCAGAGCAAGTTATCGTCAGCGGTGGCGGCACCCAAAACCCTGTCCTCATGCAATTGTTGCAGGAACAACTGCCGGCCACAACCCTGCTTACCTCCGACCAAGTGGGGATCCCTTCTGCAGCCAAAGAAGCCTTTGCTTTTGCGGTATTAGCTTATAAAACCTGGCAGGGTGAGACCAACAGTTTGCCGGAAGCAACTGGAGCAAGACGTGCTACCATCTTGGGCCAAATTACACCCTCTTGTCGTAACCAGTCCTAGCTCATCTGTACCGTTGTCCCCAATAAGCTTTCTCATACTCCTGAAGAAAGAGAGAGGCCCGGGCTTGAGACGGTTCATCTGCCCAATCCAGACTCGCTGGGATGTGACGCAAGGCTGAGAAAGACGGTAAAGTTGCCTTGCCGAGATCCACAGGATCCAAGAGCCCTGGTTCTTATGAAAGATCGTCCTCTACCTTTGTGCCTGACGGCAATGGCGCTTTGTAATTTCTTCATTCTCTTGAGCTGCAGTGTTGCGCGGCATCACTTGTTTCAGTCAGGAGGATATGATCTCGGTATTTTCGACCAAGCTGTTTATTTAATCAGCCGTGGCGAGTTTCCTTTTTCTACTATTCGCGGGATCCACATTCTTGGGGATCACGCAGCTTTTATCTTGTATCCTCTCAGTCTTTTGTATCGCATTGTTCCCTCTGTATATTGGCTGTTCGGCATTCAAGCTCTGGCACTAACGCTGGGAGCGCTGGCCGTTTACCATCTGGCGCTCCAGGTCGAGATTGATTCTGGCAGGGCGAGAACAATTGCCGCCGCCTATCTTCTCTACCCGGCCATCTTCAACGCCAACCTTTTTGATTTTCATCCAGAAGTGTTGGCCGTTCCCCTTTTTTTGGCAGCTATACTCTGTATTCGCTCTGGCAAGTTGTGGGGGTTTTTGCTGTGCCTAGGCGGTATCCTCGGCTGCAAGGCGGTGTTGTCTCTCAATGTCGTTGCCCTGGGAGCTTGGCTGTTGCTCTTTGAAAGCAGACGAGTTGAAAGGCGCTGCCAAGTGGCCGGCTGGCTTGCCATAGCGACAGGGTCGGCTTGGTTTGGCATGGCCGCTTTTTGGATTATTCCTCACTTCAGTGGCAGCGAGCCGGCAGCCGTTTCTCACTATAGCTATTTGGGCAGTTCCGTTCCTGAAATTATCCAAAACTTGGTCCTCAAGCCAACATTAGTCTTAGGCAAAGTCTTCTCTCTCGACACCCTATTCTATGGATTTTTGTTAATCATTCCTGTGGCTTGGGGCCTCTCCTGGCGCCACTGGGATCCCTGGATCCCTGCCCTGCCAACCCTGGGGCTGAATATACTTTCTAGCAATCCTGCTTATCGGGATCTGGTGCATCAGTATGCATTACCTGTTGTTCCTTTTCTCTTTCTAGCTGTTATCGAAAACGCGAAAGCATTCCCCTTTTGGTTTTGCTCCGTCAAAAGCAGAAAAGCAGCGCTAGCCTGGTCTTTGCTGGCTTTTTTAGCTCTGGCAAAATACCCCTTTTTCGGCTCCATCTATCTTCAGTCTCTTGACACTTGGCAGGCCACTCGCGAGGCCCTTGCCCACATCACCACCCAAGGGGGCGTCCTCACTACCCACGAGATTAGCCCCCACCTCACCCACCGGCAAGTTATTTACTTTACTGACGAGAGCCGCTTCAAGGGATCTCCCCCTGCACAATGGGATCCCTTTGACTACGTTTTGCTTAACAGCCGCCATCCGGGGTGGCGCAGCAGCCCAGAGTTCTCCCAGACCCTGCTTGCCGCCTTACAAAAAGAAACCTCGTTTCAGCTTCTCTACCATCGCGATGGGGTGTATTTGTTCTCTAGGATACGACAAGAACCTTAGGCTTAGCCGGCCATTCTAAACAAGTTAAACGTCAGAAACCAAAATTCCCTACAGTCCAACAAATTGTTAATAAGCTATTACCTCAACCCAAAGAAATTTCTCACATCGGCGAGGCTTAACCTGGTCCTGGTCTCTTCTTAACTTCTAGGTACTAGCTTTGGGGTGCCTGTCCCAATGCGTGAAGAACGCAGGGAATAAAAGATCGACAAGACAAGAGAAGGGGAGAACTCAACATGAATAATCCACAGGATTCTAGGCTTCGCCATGGGGACGAGCCTCTGTGCAATCATTCGCCCAACCCCACCTTTAGCAGCATCCTGGAAACTCGCCTGCAGCGGCGCCAAGTGTTGCAGGGGGGAGTTGCCGCGGCAGTGGCCACCTTTTTTGGCCTACCGGCGCTAAACAACGCCAGTAAATCGGCCAAAGCGGCCAGTGGTAGTGCCTTGCTGGGTTTCAAGGCGATCCCCGTGAGCGCAGAGGACAAAGTGGTGGTACCGGAAGGCTACACGGCTCGACCGCTGCTGGCCTGGGGTACCCCTATCACCGGCACCTACCCTGAGTTCAAGCTGGAGAACACCGGCGCCGAGCAGGGGATGCAGGTGGGCAGCCACCACGACGGCATGCACTTCTTCCCCATTGAGGGCAAGGATCCCTGGCAGGGCAGTTCCACCGAGGGCTTGTTGGTGTTCAACCACGAGTATGTGGAGCCGCGCTTTATGCATGCTGCCGCCAAGGGTCAAAAGCTTAACGACGAGAGCTACCCAGTCAACCCCGACGGCAGCCGCGATCCCGATCAAGTGCTGAAAGAGCTAAACGCCCACGGGGTGAGCATTGTCCACATCAAGCGGGAGGCGGACGGTAACTGGACTGTGGTGCGGGATCGCCTCAACCGCCGCATCACCGGCCTCACCCTCATGGAGATCCAGGGCCCGGTGCGGGGATCCGACTTCGTCAAGACCAAGTTCAGCCCCGATGGCACGATGACACGGGGCACCTTAAACAACTGCGCCCACGGGGTTACTCCCTGGAACACCTACCTCACCTGCGAGGAGAACTGGGCCGGCTACTTCACCAACACCAGCAAAGGGCCGGATCAAAAGCCCAACCTGCCCCGCGAGCACAAGCGCTACGGCGTGAGCACCGAGACCTCCCGCTACGGCTGGGAGCTGGCTAGCAACAAGGCCGACGAGTTCATCCGCTTCAACGCCACCCCCACCGCTGCAGATGCCACCCAGGACTACCGCAACGAGCCCAACACCTTTGGCTGGGTGGTGGAGATCGATCCCTTTGATCCCAGCAGCAAGCCCCAGAAGCGCACAGCTCTGGGCCGCTTTGCCCATGAGGGCGTGGTGTTCCAGCCGCCGGTGGAAGGGCAGCCGATTGTGCTCTACATGGGGGACGATGCCCGCTTTGAGTACATCTACAAGTACGTCTCTGCCGAGCCCTACCGCAAGGAGACGGCAGGCGGCCACCTGCTGGACAACGGCACCCTGTACGTGGCCAAGTTCAACGAAGACGGCACAGGGGAGTGGATCCCGCTGGTGTTTGGGCAAAACGGCTTCACCCCCGAGAATGGTTTCACCAGCCAGGCGGATGTATTGGTAAACACCCGCACCGCGGCAGACTTCGTCGGCGCCACCAAGATGGATCGGCCCGAGTGGGGAGCAGTGGATCCCAAGACCCGCATGGTCTACTTCACCCTAACCAACAACAGCAAGCGGGAACAAGACCAGGTGAACGCCGCCAACCCTCGTCCCAAAAACCAGTGGGGCCACATCATCCGCTGGAAGGAAGCCAATGGCCAGCCCCAAGCTACCCGCTTTGAGTGGGACATCTTCGTCCTGGCCGGCCCGCCAGGAGATAGCCGCACCTTATCCGGCCAAGCTCTCAGCTCAGACAACATCTTCAACTCTCCCGATGGGTTGTGGTTCGATGCCAGCCGTCGCCTCTGGATCCAAACGGATTGTAGCGAGAGCAACCTCAACAAGGGAGATTTTGCCCAGTTCGGCAACAACCAGATGCTGGCTGCCGATCCGGATACCGGCGAAATTCGCCGCTTCTTGACCGGGCCGATCGGACAGGAGATCACCGGCGTGGTCACCACTCCCGACCAGCGCACTCTGTTCATCAACGTGCAGCACCCTGGTGCCAGCACCAGCGAGGAAGACTTTGCCGCCGGCAAGATCATTTCTCGCTGGCCCAATTATGACAACAACATCTACCCCCGCTCGGCGGTGGTGGTGATTACCAAAAATGACGGTGGCATTATCGGTACTTAATCAATACTGATTCTGTTGCCAACTCCCCAGGAAATCGGGCGGCAGGGATCCCTTCTCTGCCGCTTTCTTGTAGTCAATTCAGATAACATTCAAGTAACAATGAGACGCCAGCAAGTACAACAAATAGCTAAATGGCGCCGATTCCGATAGCGGGACGTATGGTCATTCAAATAGCCATGAAACTTTTCTCTACGTTGTTATTGCTTCGCAACGCTGTCGCGAACGCGCCGCTCTAACTCCCCTCTCCCTCAGGGAGAGGGGCTGGGGGCTGTCTCTTAAACACAACTCCGAGCCCACGAGACGT
>NZ_JANSJB010000098.1:0-7034 GCF_047462355.1 Synechococcus sp. H55.9
CTAGGGCAAAGAGGTCACTCCACTCCCGCCTGGGAACGCCGGGCTTAGCGATGATCTCGAAGATGCGGTTTTTTGCTGCCGGCTGAAATAGGCTTTCAACAGCCACTTGAGCTACTTTGAGGCGAGGGATGCTGCCCTCGAAGAGAGTGTCAGCTTGGGAGAGGACAATGCCATCCTCGTTGTCCTGGTTTTTCAGGCCCCCTGGCCGAATGATGGTGTAGGTGAGGCCGCTGTTTTGCAAGTATTCTTCGGCTCGTTTTTTCCACACCAAGATCAGCCAAAACAGGTTGAGGGGGTGGAACAACTGGGACACGCACAGAGAAGAAATCAAAACAAAGTGTTGGATCCCTTGGGCTTTGGCCACATCCACTAAGTTCTTGGTGCCTTCATAATCCACTCGGTAAGGCAGAAAGGGATCCCAACTGGGCCTAGCTCCTGTAGCACAGAGCACCACCGTGCATCCCTCCATGCCGGCCCTTAGCGTGGCCGGGTCCAGCACATCTCCCACCACCACTTCTGCTTCGGGGGGCAAAACCTGTGCGGCCAGCTCGCGGCTGCGCACCAGCGCCCGTACCGGGATGCCGCGGCCCACCAACTCTTTGACGATGCGCCGCCCCGTTTCTCCCGTAGCCCCTGCAACAAAAGCCCGCATAGCTCTCCTGTATCCAAATGGTTTTAACTGTCTTGCTTGTGGTGTTTAAGGCCCCGCAGTGGCCCTGTTAGGGCCGTCGAAACTATCATCTTTATCAAAATCTAGCTCAGGCTCAATCCCGTCCGTGACAGGATAGTGGGATCCCGCCAGCTCTACTTCCGATTGCCCTATGGTTGCCCAAGCTGCTCCTCTCGCCTATGAGGCTCAAACCCAAGCACTTGCCCAGTCTCTGTTGAATTCCGTTCGGGGCGAGGGGAGATCCCTGCTGGCCCAATGGCGGGATCAACTGCGTTGGGAGGACAGGCTGCTGGCCTGGGCGATGGAGAACCCCCATTTGCGCACCCAGTTGTTCCGCTTGATCGATGTTTTGCCCAGCCTGAAAAGCAAAGCAGAGATGGCTCGCCATCTTCAAGAGTATCTCTTGGATCCGGCAGTAGAGTTGCCGGGGATACTGAAAAACCTACTCAACTTTGCCGACCCCCATTCTCTGCCTGGACAGTTGGCCGCCAGCACCCTCACCGCTGCTGTAGAAGCCCTGGCCCGTCGCTACATTGCCGGAGAAACCCTGCAGCAGGTGAGCCAAACGCTGGAAACTCTGCACCGCCAAGGCATGGCTTTTACCCTGGATTTGCTGGGGGAAGCCGTCCTCACCGAAGCCGAAGCCCAATCCTACCTGGAGCGCTACCTACAGGCGATGGAGCAATTGGCAAAGGTGGTCAAAACCTGGCCGCAGCCGCAGCCTATGCCCCAAGTGTCGGTGAAGCTGACGGCCTTCTATTCCCAGTTCGACCCCATCGACCCGGCAGGGGCCAAAGCCAAGGTGGGAGAACGGATCCGCATCCTGTTGCGCCGGGGCGAGGCCCTGGGAGTCGGGATCCACTTTGATATGGAGCAGTACCGCTACAAATCCCTTACCCTGGCCATTTTACAGGAGCTGCTGCTGGAGCCGGAGTTCCGCAGCCGCACCGACATTGGCCTGACCCTACAAGCCTACCTGCGGGATAGCTACACCGATTTGCAAAACCTGATCGCCTGGGCCAAAGAGCGGGGATCCCCGGTGACGGTGCGCCTGGTCAAGGGCGCCTACTGGGATCAAGAGACCATCCTGGCGGCGCAAAAGCACTGGCCGCAGCCGGTTTACAACGACAAAGCCGCCACCGACGCCAATTTTGAGCGCCTGACCCAGCTTTTGTTAGAGCACCACACCCATCTGCGTGCCGCCATTGCCAGCCACAATGTGCGTTCTCAGGCCAAAGCCATTGCCATCGCCCAGGCGCTGGAGGTACCTCAGTCTGCTTTTGAGCTGCAGGTGCTCTACGGCATGGCCGACCCCTTGGCCAAGGCCCTGGTGCAGAAGGGACAGCGGGTGCGGGTGTACTGTCCCTATGGAGAGCTGCTGCCGGGCATGGCTTATCTGATTCGGCGTTTGCTGGAAAATACCGCCAACACGTCCTTCCTGCGGCAAAGTGTCCAGGGCTACGACGCCGAACAGTTGTTGGCCCCCCCTGTCTTGGAGGAGGGATCCATGTTTCAGCCACCTTCCCTCTCGTTTGTCGCGGCTGCCGATACGGATTTCAGCCAGCCCCAGCAGCGGGATCCCTTTTTTCAGGCCCTGCAAAAAGTTCAAACGCAACTGGGCCAGACAGTTCAGCCCTGGATTGCCGGAGAATATCGCCCAACCCGACAGTCTATTCCTTCTTTAAACCCTGCCGATCCCGAGCAAGTGGTGGGTGAGATTGGGTTGGCCAGTCCCGCACAGGTGGAGCAAGCCCTGCGGGCGGCCCAGGCCAGCTTTCCCCGCTGGCGGCGCACGCCTGTGGCCGTGAGGGCGGGGATCCTGCGGCGGGTGGCGGAGCAAATCGAGGCTCAACGGGCAGAGCTGGCCGCCTGGATGGTGCTGGAGGTGGGCAAGCCCATCGCCCAGGCCGATGGGGAGATTTCCGAGGCCATCGACTTCTGCCGCTACTACGCCCAGCAGATGGAGGCTCTGGATCGAGGACGGGCGTGCAACCTGCCCGGCGAAACCAACCATTACCACTACCAGCCCCGCGGTGTGGCGGTGGTGATCGCCCCTTGGAACTTTCCTCTCTCCATCCCCTGTGGCATGGCGATGGCGGCTTTGGTGGCTGGAAACTGCGTGCTCCTCAAGCCGGCAGAGCAATCTTCGCTGGTCGCCGCCAAGCTGGCAGGCTTCATCCTCAAGGCCCTCGCCGAAGCCGGGATCCCGGAAGGCGTCTTTCAATTTCTGCCAGGAGTTGGGGAAGAGATCGGCCCTCTCCTGGTGCAAGATCCACGGGTACATTTGATTGCCTTCACTGGATCCCAGGCGGTGGGCTGCCAGATCCTTGCCCAGGCGGCGCAATTGCAACCGGGACAGCACCACATCAAGCGGGTGATTGCCGAGATGGGCGGCAAAAACGCCATCCTTGTGGATGAAAGCGCCGACCTGGATCTGGCGGTGAAGGGGGTGGTTAACTCTGCTTTTGGCTACAGTGGCCAAAAATGCTCCGCCTGCTCGCGGGCCATTGTCTTGCAGTCGATCCACGACCTGTTCTTGGGGCGGTTGATCGAGGCGGTGCGGTCGTTAAACGTGGGGGATCCGGCTCATCCTAGCACCCAGGTCGGCCCGGTGATCGATGCCGAGGCCCAAGCCCGCCTGCAACAGGCCATTCAAGCGGCCCAAGCCTACGCCCGCTTGGAACTCAGCCTGCCCGTGCCGGAAAAAGGCTACTTCGTCGGCCCCACGGTGTTTAGCCAGGTGGATCCCCAATCGGAACTGGCACAGCGGGAGCTGTTTGGACCGGTTCTGGCGGTGATTGCGGCAGCGGATTTCTCCTCTGCCCTGGAGCTGGCCAATGCCACTCCCTACGCTCTCACCGGCGGCGTCTACAGCCGCACTCCTTCCCACATCCAACAGGCCCGCCAAGACTTTGCTGTCGGCAACCTCTACATCAACCGCGAGATCACCGGCGCTTTGGTCGAGCGGCAGCCCTTTGGCGGCTTCAAGCTCTCCGGCGTGGGATCCAAAGCCGGTGGCCCCGACTACCTGCTGCAATTTCTGGAGCCGCGCACCGTTACCGAAAATATTCAACGCCAGGGCTTTGCCCCGATTGAAGGGTCTTGAAGATAGAGCGTTGGGAGTTTACTGGAGAGGCTTGGCTACATCTCCCACCTTAAAGCCAGAGCCGCTGAGAATGCGGCCCACACTGGATCCCTGATCCACCTCTGTCAGTTGAATTTGGCCGGCTGGCTCGGTCAATTTGCGCAGGACTGCTCCTGTGGCCGGATCCTTAACCTCGCGAACGACGCGCTCCACAGAAAGGATCAGGCCCACGCGATAGCCGTCGCGGCTGCCTTTGTTCAAGATCACCTGATTGCCGTAGACATCGGCCACCAAGGCATCGATGGTCGGCAAAGAGCGGGGCTGGGCCGCCAAGCGACTGGCAAAACCGGCCAACTGCTGGGCAATTTGCTCCACCGCCTGCTGGCTGGCCAAAACCAGCAGCTTTTCTTCGTTACTGGTGGCGGATCCCCCGCCAAAGCCGGCAACCGTGACCGTGCTATCCGACTGGCTGGCGTTGCCCCGGCCCTCGACCACGGCCAAGATCTCGGCCGTGCTGGTGCTCACCAGGCGGGCATTGAGCTGCACGTTGGCATCGGCATCCACCGACTCGGCCCCCACCGCCAGCGGAAAGCTGCCGAAGGGGGTTAAGACCGGCGCCCCACCGCCGGAACGGCGCACCGACACATCGAACTGGGTAACACTGCCGAGGATCACCGCATCGACCCCGAGGATCCGGCCCACCTGAGCGGCGGTGTTGGCATCCAACCGCCCCGATAGCCCCAAGTTCTGCTCGGCCAAGATCGCGTCTAGCCGCGAGCGCTCGATAACAGAAAAAGTGCCATCTCTCACCAGCCGATCCACCAGCAGATCGCTCACCCCCCGGGAAGCCTCGCGCAGGCTGTAGGAATTGCTGAGGCTGCTGAAATCAAAATCCAAAACCGCAACGCGCGGGCGAGTGCTGGGTTGAGGCGCTTGTCCTACCTGGCTGGGGGCAGAGAGATTGCAGCGAAGGTCTTGGGGAAACTTCTGGCACAGCTCCGGATTGGTGGATTGGGCAGCCACTGGGATCCCCGTCCAACCCAAGCTCAGCAGCGGGATCCCGAACAACAAGATGGAAAAGAGGTTGCGCATGGTTGAGCGATCTCCTAGATCGAGGAAGTGGCCACAGTCCATTCTTAGCTTGCACCCAAAAGAGCTTCCGGGGGGTGACCGATATCACCTGGCCGCCTGTTCCAGAAGATGTCCCATACTCTATCGACTCCAAGGCTGCCGGGAAAAGGGATTGAGAAGGTTTGCGTAGAAGAGTTGACCCATCTCAACCCTATTGTGCGGAGATGCTCGCTCTCTCTGGAGTCAACTGCTAATAGACTACTTGACGAAACAAAGCCGGGATCGACGGTGCAAGCTCAGTGCTAGCCTAGTAAGGCTGTGTTCTTGTACAAGCTATGGCTGTTCCTAAGAAGAAAACCTCGAAAGCCCGCAGTCGCAGGCGGTATGCCGTTTGGCTGGGCAAAGCCAAGCTCCAGGCCCAGCGGGCAATGACCATTGGGCGTTCAATTTTGAGCGGTCGCAACACCGGCTTCTACTACCCCAAAGCCAAGTCGGAAGAAGAGGAAGAAGAATAGAGCCATGCTCAGGGGATCCCGACGGCTGGCCAAGTGATTACACTGGATCAAAGCTCAGCTCCTTGGAGAAGCGTTCTGCTGTCCCCACCGTCTCACTTAGTCGAGATCAGCTTGCATGCGCTCGTTGACTTCCCTCACCTACTACCAACGGTTGGGCCTGTCTCCAGGGGCATCTCCTGAGGCCATTCGGCGGGCCTATCGGCAGTTGAGCAAACGCTACCACCCCGACACTTCCCCCCTGGCCCCGGAAGTGGCCATTCGCTGCTTCCAAGAGCTGCAGGAAGCTTATCTCGTGCTCAGCAACCCGGC
Organism: Synechococcus sp. H55.9; assembly: GCF_047462355.1. NCBI lineage: Bacteria > Bacillati > Cyanobacteriota > Cyanophyceae > Synechococcales > Synechococcaceae > Synechococcus > Synechococcus sp. H55.9. The sequence goes on from NZ_JANSJB010000098.1 coordinate 5,651, forward strand.
AAAACGGGCCATCTACGATGCCAGCTTGCGGGCGATGACGACCAACATGGGCTCCCTCAGTATAACGGGATCCTCAGATCTGGATTCTCTCGAGCTGCGCATGGAAACCCGGCCTCTCTCGGCGGGCGAGCTCTGTGCCCTGCTGCTGATGGGATCCACCTTCGTGGCGTGTTTGGTGTTGGCGGTTGCTTTGGCCTGGCTACGGGAGGGCGGGGTGGGCTAACCAACTCCGGTTGCTTGGGGATGAGGTTCAGACAAAGCGCTCGGAGCCTCCCACGGATCAAGTGCTTGAATGGAATAGGCTGTTAACTTTTGTCTAGTTTGACGGCTTCTCTGCGCGCGTTTGAATCTCACCATGCCTTTGCCCCCTGCCACCACACCTCTCTACAATCACCCGCTCCACGCCATCGAACGCTGGCTGGAGGAGCAAGGCTGCACCCGCGACCCAAAGGATGTGGAGCAATGGTTTTGCGAGCGGCCGGGCTGGAAAGCCTGCCTGCGCCTAGAAGAGACCAGCATCTGGGTGCGCTACACCTACCCGGATGGCAACACGAAAACCCTGTCTTTCCCCTACTCCCTCAGCCGCCAGGATGTAGAACAGGCCATTTTTGAGGACTAGCTGGCCATGCGCATTCTGCAACTGCCTGCCCTGCGCGACAACTACATCTATCTGCTCTACGATCCCGAGACGGCAACGGCAGCAGTGGTGGATCCGGCAGTGGCCGAGCCCGTGCTGGACAAATTGGCCGAGCTGGGGGCGGAGCTGGTGGCCATCTTCAACACCCACCACCACCACGACCATGTGGGGGGCAACCTGCAACTTGTGGCCCGCTACCCCCGCGCCGTCGTCTACGGCAGCCAGGTGGATCGAGGGCGGATCCCTGGCCAGACGGTGGAGCTGCAGGCGGGGGAGACGGTGGAATTTGCGGGCCGGCAGGCGAAGGTGTTGTTTGTGCCCGGCCATACGCGGGGACATGTTGCCTACTACTTCCCCGAAAGCGGGGATCTCTTCTGCGGCGATACTCTGTTTGCTGGGGGATGCGGGCGGCTCTTTGAGGGCACCCCAGAGCAAATGCTGGGATCCCTGGATCAACTGCGCCAGTTACCTGAACCGACGCGGGTGTGGTGTGCCCACGAATACACCTTGAACAACCTCAAGTTTGCCTTGACGGTAGATGGCGACAACCCCGACTTGCAGGCGCGCTATCAGCAGGTGGTGGCGCTGCGCCAGGCGGGATCCCCGACGGTGCCCAGCACCATTGGCGAAGAGCGCCGCACCAATCCTTTTTTGCGCTGGGATCAGCCGGCTCTGCAGGCGGCCACCGGCGTTCAAGATCCGGTGCGGGTTTTTGCGCGGCTGCGGGGTATGAAGGATCAGTTTTGA
>NZ_JANSJB010000098.1:7134-9262 GCF_047462355.1 Synechococcus sp. H55.9
TTTCTCTGGCTGCCCACTCCTCATACCCACCAGAAGCTCTGGCGGGCTCTGGAGGCCAAGACAGAGGTTCCCGTGCAAGTTTTAGAAGACCTTGGCCTAGTTGTTGCCATTGCCCAGGGAGCCCTTAAGAAGACCCTGGAGACAATGGCTGATATTCTCTCGCAAGAAGAGATGCGGGCCAGCCGCGCCCTGTTTTTGGCCGGAGATAGGGATCCCTGCTGGCAAGATTGCGCCCGGGTGGAGTCGCTGCTGCAGTTGTTCCACCGCACCCAAGCTGGGCTTTTGTTGGAAGTGTTGAAGGAAGACCGTCTCACCACCTACTTTCAGCCCATTGTCCGGGCGCAGGATCCCACTTGTGTGGTGGGCCACGAGGCGCTGGTGCGGGGGTTGGACAAAGAGGGCAAGGTGATTGGGCCGGGCTTGCTCTTTGCCATGGCCCGCGAGGCCGGGCTGCTCTACCACTTGGACTTGGCCGCCCGCCGCACGGCCATTGCCGCGGCCACCCAGCACCGCTTACAAGGGGATCTCTTCATCAACTTCAGCCCTACGGCTATCTACGACCCGGCCTTTTGCCTGCGCTCCACCGTCTGGGCCATCAGCCGCGCCGGGATCCCGCCCCAGCGGGTGGTGTTTGAGGTCAACGAATCCGACCGCAGCCCCGATTTGAACCACTTGCAGCGGATTTTGCGCTTCTATCGGCAGGCGGGCTTTCGGGTGGCGCTGGATGACCTGGGCGCCGGCTACGGCTCCCTGAACCTGTTGCACCAGGTGCAGCCGGATCTCATCAAGCTGGATAGGGAGCTCATTCGCGGCGTCGATCGGGATCCCTATAAGGCGGTGATTGCCGAGAAACTGCTGGAGCTGGCTCAAAAGCTGGGGATCACTACCCTGGCGGAAGGGATCGAAACGGCAGGAGAGCTGCAGTGGGTGCGCGACCGCGGCGTAGATCTGGTGCAGGGCTTTTTCATCGCCCGGCCCCAGCCTGTCCCCTTAGGATTAAGACCCAGAGGATAGCTGCCCCCGCGGCTTGAGCGGCTACCGAGAAGATGACCAAAGCGGGGAGAAAGAGATCGTAGAGCACCCCCATCAGGGCGCTGCCCAAAAACCAGGCCAGGCCGTAGATGCTGGTAAACAGCCCAAAGGCAAAGCCCCTCGCCTGGGCGGCCACCATGCCGGCTACTGCTGCCTTCATGACCGATTCCTGGGCGCCCAGGCCAATCCCCCAGAGCAGCATGCCCACCACCGTCAGCCCGTAGCTGCCGGAAAAGGCCAGCGGCGCAAAACCGGCAGACAGGACCACCGCCCCCAACAGGCTCCCCAGCCCAATGCGGTCGAATAGCCAGCCCCAGCCCAGGGCGGCTAGGGCATCCACCCCCATGGCCAGGGCGTAGAGCAAGGGGATCCCTGCCGCCTCGCCACCTTGCTGCTGCAGGTGCAGGGCAATGAGGGAAAAGTCGGCAAACCCCATGGCCACACAGGCCGCTGCTGTGAGATAGAGCCAAAAGACCCTGGAAAAGCCTTTTGCTGGAGCGGTTTCCGGCTCCGGCTCAAAGTCGCGCGGGGTGGGATACAGCCATTGGGCCAGCCCCAGCACCCCCAGCCCCAGGGCCGCCGGGATCCCCAAGGCCAAGAATGCGCCTTGGAACCCGTAGCCGGCGGCAACCATTCCTGCCACTAGCAGCGGCCCTCCCACCGCCCCAATTTGATCCAAGGTCTCGTGCAGGCCAAACCCAATGCCCTGGCCCACCTGCAGCGCCGCATGGGAGAGCAACAGGTCCCGTGGCGGGGTGCGGATCCCTTTGCCCAGGCGCTCGGCCAGCAAAAGCAAAGCAGCCCCAGGCCAACTGCTCACCCAGGCCAGAGCGGGGATCACCGCCGTGTTGAGGACATAGCCCAGGGTGGTGAGCTGCCACTGCCCTCGACTGCGGTGCACGGGATCCCTACTGAGCCGGTCGCTCCAGTAGCCCACGCCCAGGCGCAGCCCATAGGCCAGCAGCTCCCCCCCGCCGGCCACCAGGCCCACCACCGTGCCACTGGCCCCCAGGGATCCCAAAAAAGCTCCGGAGATGCTGCGGGCCCCCTCGTAGGTGGCGTCGGCGCAGAGGCTGACGATCCCCAGCAAAACAAT
>NZ_JANSJB010000099.1:0-4142 GCF_047462355.1 Synechococcus sp. H55.9
CTTTGGCATGATTTGCTCCCTAGAAATTGTGAAGCAATACATCCAGAATCAGTCAGAGGGTGCTATCCATCCCCACCCGGGTGGGGAATTCCGCACCTTACGTTAAAGTTTAAGGTTGAGGGTCTTCTCGGAGGTTGCGATGAGCCATCCAGCCAGCCCAGCGCTTGCACCGGCAGAAACCTCTGCCCCCATTCATGTGGTGGGCGGGGGGTTGGCGGGGACAGAGGCCGCCTGGCAAATCGCCCAGTTGGGGTTGCCTGTCCTCCTTTCGGAGATGCGCCCCGTGCGCCAGAGCCCGGCCCACCACACCGATCAGTTGGGGGAGCTGGTGTGCAGCAACTCCTTTGGGGCTGCGGCCAGCGATCGGGCGGCAGGGCTGCTCAAGGAAGAGCTGCGACAACTGGGATCTCTGGTGATGGCGACGGCGGATCGCCATGCCGTGCCGGCAGGAGGGGCATTGGCGGTGGATCGGGCCCGCTTCAGCCAGGCTCTCACGGCAGCCATTCAAAACCATCCCCGCATCACTCTGCGCCGGGAGGAGGTGACGGAGATCCCGGAGGGCATTGCCGTCCTCTGTACCGGCCCTCTGACCAGCGATCCCCTGGCTAAGGCGCTGCAAGCCTTTACGGGCCTGGAATACCTGAGCTTTTTCGATGCTTCTAGCCCCATTGTCGCCGGGGATTCCTTGAACCGGGCGGTGGTGTTTCAGGCTTCCCGCTACGACAAAGGGGAGGCAGCCTATCTCAACTGCCCTATGACGGAGGCGGAGTACGAACGGTTTTGGCAGGCGCTGGTGACGGCGGAGCAGGCGCCCCTCAAGGATTTTGAGCGGGAGGAGCGCAAGTTTTTCGAGGGCTGCCTGCCGATTGAAGAAATGGCGCGCCGGGGCAAAGAGACTCTCTGTTTTGGCCCTTTGAAGCCGGTGGGCTTGGTGGATCCGCGCACGGGATCCCGTCCTCACGCGGTGGTGCAGTTGCGACAAGAGGACAAAGCAGGGCAATTGTGGAACCTGGTGGGTTTTCAAACCAACTTGAAATGGGGAGAACAGCAGCGGGTTTTTCGGCTCATCCCCGGCCTGGAACAAGCGGAGTTCGTCCGCTTTGGGGTGATGCACCGCAATACGTTTTTGAATTCGCCCCAGCTTTTGTGGCCAACCTTGCAATTTCGTCGCCGACCGACGCTGTTTGCCGCCGGCCAGTTGGTGGGCACCGAAGGCTATGCCTGTGCTGTGGCGGGAGGGTGGCTGGCCGGACAGAACGCTGCCCGCCTGGCCTTGGGGCTGCCCTTGATCACGCTGCCCCCTGAGACGATGATGGGATCCCTGTTTCAATTCATCAGCAGCGCCGATCCCAGGCATTTTCAGCCGATGCCGGCCAATTTTGGCCTGCTGCCAGAGCTGGAGGGGCGGAAGCTCCGCAACAAGCAGGAGCGCTATGGCCGCTACCGGGATCGGGCTTTGGCTGCTCTGACGGCAACCGGGCTGGTGCGCCAAGCGCAAAGTGCTTGAGGGAGCTGCGGGCAGTTCCAACGGTTGCATGAAGTCAAAGCCGAGATTGAGGGTTAAGTTGAAATTGCACAGATAAGCCCTGCAGAGGCCGATTGCGTTGGCGGGACGGAGTCCTTTGTGGAAAACACGCTGTGAATATTCTGGTTATCAATGCCGGTTCCAGCAGCCTCAAATCCTCTCTGTTCCTGACGGTTGAGGGCAAGGTGGAGGCCGCCCCCATCTGGCAAGCCCAGGTGGATTTCACCTACAAGCCGGGGGAGGCCCTCATCCAAACTCGCCGGCGAGGCGGTGGGTGGGAGCCTTTTCCCTCCGCTTCACCCGAAGGGGGGATCGGCCAATTGGCCCCGCTGTTTCAAAGCCTCTGGCAAGGGGAGGGATCCCTGCTGGCAGAGGCAGGTGAGATCGACGGCGTTGGCCATCGGGTGGTGCATGGGGGATCCCTGTACCGGCAGCCCACTTTGATTACGCCGGAGGTGGAACGGACGATCGAGCAATTGATCCCCTTGGCGCCGGCCCACAACCCTGCCGCGCTGGCCGGCATTCGTCTGCTGGGTCAACTGCTGCCGGGGATCCCACAGGTGGCCGTCTTCGACACGGCCTTTCACCAACAAATGCCTCCGGCAGCGGCTCTCTACCCCCTCCCCTATGCCTGGGCTGAACAAGGGATCCGCCGCTACGGGTTTCATGGCATTAACCACGAGCATTGCGCCCGCCGCGCTGCCGAGATCTTGGGCCGACCTCTGGCAGAGTTGCGGCTGATCACCTGTCACCTGGGCAACGGCTGTTCGTTGGCCGCCATTCGCGGAGGCAGAAGCGTGGATACCACCATGGGCTATACCCCTCTGGAGGGTTTGATGATGGGATCCCGGTCGGGGTCGGTGGATCCGGGCATTCTCATCCATCAGTTGCGCCAGGGCATGAGCGTGGATGAACTGGATCGGATCTTGAACCGAGAATCAGGGCTGAAGGGCGTTTCCGGCCTGAGCAGCGATATGCGGGTCATCTTGGAGGCAATGGAAGCCGGCCATGCCCGCGCCGAGCTGGCTTTTGATCTGTTTGTTCACCGGCTGCGCAGCCAAATTGGGGCCATGCTCATGAGCCTGGATCGCTTGGACGCGCTGGTGTTCTCTGGAGGAATTGGGGAAAACTCAGCGCCGGTGCGGGCGGCAGCCTGTGCAGATCTGAATTTTTTGGGGATCCAAATCGACCCGGTTTTAAATGCCGGATCGCCCCGCAACTGCGATATCAGCACTTCCGATGCTCCGGTGCGGGTTCTGGTGATCTCAGCCCAAGAGGACTGGGCCATGGCCACAGCCTGCCAGAGACTCTTGCAAGGAGAATAGGCAAAGGATTCTAAGGTCTCTTTCGGCCCGATTTTCTCCTTTTCGATGACCGGCTCGGTCGAGATAACCCCTGGGCTAGGAGTCGAACCTTTTCCGGCCAATTCCACTGCCCCCATCTTTACAGCTCCCCTCTCCCCCTGGGAGAGGGGCCGGGGGTGAGGGTCATCCCCCTGGGAGAGGGGCTGGGGGTGAGGGATGCCCTAAACTCAAAACCAAACTCATTTGAGGTCATGGGAAACGATGCAGCCTGCGCAACACACACACAGACGGATCCCCTTGCTGGTGCTCCTGAGCGCCGTTTTGGCAGGATGCGGGGGGACAACCGACAGCAGCAATCCCCTACCCTTGCCGCCGCCGATACCGGCCCCCTCCCTCACCATCACCGATCTCTCCCCGCGCACCGTCTCGGTGGGGCAAACTCCAACTTTTGTGGTGTCCTTCCGGGTGGAAGCTCCGGCTGGGATCCGGGGTTCCAACGCCTTTTTGGCTTCCGTCACCACTCCCCTAGGCAATTTCGTTACTTTAGGGGCTTTCGACGCTGCTCAATTGCCCGGCTGCTTCGTGGGGGCCACCACCTGCACCGTGACAGGGCTGACCCTAACCCAAAATCGCTTTACCCTCACTCAAACGGGATCCCATCAGCTCACCATCAGTGTGTTCGATCGGCAGGAGCGGCTGGGCAGCGGCAGTTTCACATTTAGTGGAGTGCTTTGAAAAAGGTACGGTGTGGAGTCGATAAGATCAGACCTCTGTGCTTGCAGACTTGGGCCTACTGCCAAACGCAGTCAACCAACAGCTTGTAGATCCCAATCTCCCCTGATGGGAGAAGGGCTGGACACGCTCACCTGCGGCAGCGCGGAGCGTCTGGACGCTGTCTTCAGCAGGAATGTGATTCGGAGAGCTCAACTCCGGTGATCTCAATCAGCACGAACCTCTGTTCAGGGGGATAGGTTTCAGTTGACTCAAAGAATAACAATTTTGACAAAAAAGACATCTTCTGTTTTTCCGGAGCTGACCTTTCGATAAGCTGAAGTCGATCACGAGGAACGGAGGCCTTGGGTTATGGAGCATGAAATTGTGTATCAACTAACTTTGGAATGGGCCGAAGCCGACCGGCGCCGATCTCAAACGGTTTCGCCCGTCCTCGCCAAGCTGGTCACCATCGGGCGGGATCCCGGCTGCGATGTGGTGCTCAACGACCCAACTCGCTCGGTTTCAGGAATGCATGCCGGGCTTTATCTCGATCCCAAAACTCTAAAGTTTTACATTCGCAACTTGACGCGGGATCGTTT
>NZ_JANSJB010000099.1:4242-9152 GCF_047462355.1 Synechococcus sp. H55.9
TCAGGAATGCATGCCGGGCTTTATCTCGATCCCAAAACTCTAAAGTTTTACATTCGCAACTTGACGCGGGATCGTTTGCCGCCTAAGCAGCCCAACCCCATTTGGGTGAATGGCCGAAAAATCATTCAGGAAGAGCTTGCGCTTGAGGCCAATAGCCAAATCCAATTGGGGCGTATTGTGCTGGGCGTGAAGTCTATAGAGGTTGCCAGGAAAGATCAAGGGGTGCCCCTGAGCCGTGGCACTTTGGACACCCTTAAGGTTAAGTGCAGCCGCCTGGAAAACCCTCACTACCTGCCCCCGGAATATCAGGGCCAAAATTGCCCCTATTGCGGACATTTGGTTTTGAGTGCTTCGCTGGTGATCCCTCCTCCAGAGGCTGAAAAGGCTTCGCAATCTCCTGCCTAGAGAACCAAACCGTTCCATTTTTCTCCTGGATCCCAGCAGTTGCAAAAGGGATCCCAAGCCAAGTCCAAGGTGACTCGTGAGGTTACGTTGTTCTGTGTTGTTCTCGATGGCCTCGTCACGATTTACAGAGGTGAACAAAAGCTATGCAAATTCAACTGAGCTGGGAAGATCCCATCACCGAAGAACAGCAGGAGCCAATTTTTCCATTGCCTCTCGCCTTGGGCAGAGAGCTGGCCCAATTGCCACAGGAATGGCAGGGGCAAGAAGTGGCCAGAGCGGTATTTGCCAGCCAGGAGATCTCCCGTTACCACGCCCTTATCTATCTCGGTGAGGGTGGCCAGGTCATCTACGAGGATCGCAGTGCCAACGGCAGCCGCATCAATGGGGAAAAAATCCGACAAGCACGCCGGGTGCTGCAGGGCGGGGAAGTGGTGGAGCTCGGCCCCTACAGCATCACCGTCAGTTTGCTGAGGGATCCCAACGCCACCCTGTTGATCGGCACCCCTACCCTTTTGCTGGAGCCCCGCACCGACCTCATTCGCCCGGCCACCCAACCCGACACCGCATTTGAGGTTCCCCCGGCTTCCACGGTGGTTTTCGCCCCGGAGCAACTCCCCGAGGTGCGGGCCAGCTCAGACTTTCCGCCACCGGACTTGTTTCGAGCCGAGCAAATTGCCCTGAGCGCTCTCAAAGCCACCGGCCTACCCGTGGAGGAGACCCTCTATTTGGCGTTGGGCGGCGGTATGGGCAGCTTTGTCTGGGTGGATACCCTGCGCATCTATGGGGTCAGATCCGAACACATCCGCGTCATCAGCATTGCCCGCAAACCCTACGAACGGTATGAACGGCTGTTGACCAACTGCCAGATCCCCCGTTGGAAGCGAATTCGCTCCGGCTCCGATTCTTGCCCGGACAACATTTGGGGCTGGCCCGGCTATGCCTTGCGAGATGCTTGGCGCTCTTTTTTCTCCGGCCGATTGTTGGAAGCATTTGGCTTTTTGTGGCAGGTGTTTAGTGAACCTTTGCTGGCAGATACTTACACGCCGCGGGCGGGGGATGTATTCGCCTCGATGGATCGGGAAGCGGCTCGCATTGGCTGGGATCAAATGCTTTGTTACGGCCATATTCGCGCCATTCGCAAAACGGAGGATGGGCGATATGTGGTGGCCTATTCGGCAACGCGCCCCGGCCACCCAGATCACCGCTTTATGGTGGCCAAGTACCTGCATTTGGCGACTGGGTATCCGGCTATCAAATTGCTCAACGACCTGCAAGAGTTTCGGGAACAAACAGGAGATTTGAAATCTGTAGTACATGGATACGAGCCCCATGATCACGTTTATGAGCAATTGGAAAAACAGGGCGGCACGGTCTTGATCCGCGGATTTGGGATCGTCGCTTCCCAGGTGATGGAGCGCCTCTACCAAGCCCGCAAAGTCAACCCCCGCATCTCGGTGGTGCATCTGAGCCGTGCGCCCAAAGGCGGCAATCGCTTCGGACGGGCCAAACGGGCGGTGGAAAACCATTGGGAGTTTCAGCCTTTCAACTGGCCCAAAGGCACTTGGGGCGGGGTTCTGCGCGCCAAATTGGAAGCAGCAACCCCCCTGGAACGGCGCGAACTGCTGGAAGCCTGGGGCGGCACCACAACGGCAAGCCGGCGCAAGTGGCGGCGGATCGTGCGGCAAGGGCTACAGGAGGGCTGGTACTCGATTGTCTTTGGCAAGGTGGAATCGGTGGTTCTCGGCGACAAGGGCAAGCCGGTGACCTACATTCGAGGTACCCACAACAACACCCAATTGAAGGTGGAAGCCGATTTCGTTATCGATTGCACGGGCTTGGTTTCGGATCCCATGACCCATCCTCTCCTCAACGACCTGATTACCCGCTACAATCTGCCCCTCAATCCCCACGGACGCCTACATGTTTCCAACGATTTTGAGCTGGTGGAGATGCGCAACCGGGATGGGCGGATGTATGCTGCCGGGATCATCACCTTGGGTGGGCCCTATGCGCCGGTGGATACGTTTTTGGGCTTGCAGTACTGCGCCCATCGCTCGGTGGAGCACCTGGCTCGGCTGCGGGCGCCAGGCGTTAAAGGTCTGGAAGGGATCCGATCCCTGTGGCAGTGGTGCAAGTGGGCCTTGAACCTCAGCCCTTAGCCTTTGAACTGAAGCCAAACGAACTAGCGATTTTGGCCAACAAAACTGGAGGAAACAATGACACCAACTCTCATTGGCCGTTGGCAAACCCGCATTTTTTTGTTAGCTACGGTAGGTGTTTTAGCGACTTTACCCTTTTATTTTGGTCTCACCGGACATGGCGGTAGCCTCATCTATTTTTGGGTGCTGTTCTACGTAGGTCTGTTTGGCTGTGTTTGGGATGTCGTGTACAACTATTTGATGGGGTGGATGTGGGATCACGATTGGCCTGGGATCCTGCAGCTTTTGGCCGGCATTTGGGAAGGGCTTTTCTTGGGCACAGTCCTGAGGCTGGTGGGCCTTCCCCGTATCCCAAGCCAACGGTTTGACCTGGGGGATTTTATTCTCCACTACAGCGTGGTCTGGGTTTGCCTTTACCTCAGCGCTTGGGTGGTGATGCGGATTTTGTTTCCCCGCTGGCGCTTTCGCGGTGGAGAGTGGCTGGGGCCATGGCCTCGCTCCGGCAACTAGAGCTGGAGGGATCCATTGCCGTTAGAATCGGGCTGGAAGAGCTCCCCGGATAAGCCTGGGTTTTGAACAGGTCTGTACAGGCTGAGGGGAGTTGAGAGTTGTTGCTAACCCAGAGTTTTGCCCCATGCAAGCCTGTACCCTGATGGCTCGCGCCAAGATCAACCTCTACCTGGAAATCCTCGGATCCCGTCCGGATGGGTATTCGGAGGTGGCGATGGTGCTGCAGAGCATTCAGTTGGCAGATCGTGTCCAGTTGCAGTGCTGCCCCCACGGGATCCACCTCACCTGCGATCGCCCAGAAGTGCCGGCAGATGCCCGCAACCTGGCCTACCAAGCGGCTGAGCTGCTGCAAAAAGAGTGTCAGGCCACTATGGGAGTGGAGATTCGCCTCGAAAAGCAGATTCCGGTGGCAGCAGGCTTGGCAGGCGGCTCGGCTGATGCGGCGGCAGTTTTGGTGGGGTTGAACCAACTGTGGGGCTTGGGCCTGACGGTGGGAGAGTTGCAGAGCTTGGCAGCCCGCCTGGGATCCGACATTCCCTTCTGTGTACAAGGGGGAACGCAACTGGCCACCGGACGCGGGGAAGTTTTGGAGCCGCTGGCCGATTGGGAAGGGATCCCGGTGCTCTTGGCCAAACCCAAGCACCTGGGGGTTTCTACCGCCTGGGCTTATCAGGCCTTTCGTTCTCGTCAGGAGAGCTTGGGGCCTGCACTGCCCACCTTGCCGCAGGTGTTGGCGGCTCTCAGCCGTCAGGATCTGCCGGCGTTGGCCAGGAGTTTGCGCAATGACCTGGAACAGGTGGTTTTGCCGGAGTATGCGATTGTGGGCGAATTGCGCCAATCGCTGCTGGCGGCAGGGGCACTGGGAGCTCTGATGTCGGGGTCGGGGCCAACGGTCTTCGGGATCATGCCCAGCCTAGAGCTGGCCGCCCAAGCCCGCGACAGCCTGCGTCGCCAGTTTCAGGATGTGGAGTTTTGGGTTACGCAGTTTGCCCCCACCGGAATTGTGCTGGAGCCGGATCCCTGCAGCCTCAGCCCCAGCTAGGGTGGATGGAGACGAAGGCCCAAAACGGAGCTCTGCAGGTACAATCCTCCTCGGCGGCGCCGTCGAGAGGGATCCCTAGATGAAGCCTTTGGCAATGGCAAGAAGCTGGCTGCTGGGCCTGGGCCTTGTCTTGTGGGGGTGGGAGCCGCCGGCCTGGGCCGGCTGCGGCTTCCCTCGCGGGGCAGGGAAGACGTTTCTCTCGCTCCAGCCCGAGGTGTACCAACCCCGCACCCGCTTTGACCAGGGGGGACGCCTACAGCAGGCCCTTTCCGAGTATGGCGAGACCCGCCTCAACCTGTTTGGCGAAACCGGCCTCAGCGATCGCCTCACCCTCAACCTCAACACCAGCTACGTTTTCCTGGAAAATCGCTTTGCCAGCGGGGCTGACACCGTTACCCAGCGCAACCAGGGCCTGCGGGATCTGGAGCTGGGCCTGCGCCACACCTGGGGAGAGGGGGATCCCTTTTTCTCGGCCCAGTTGACGGCCCTGATCCCGCCGGGATATGCCACCCAGAACACCCCCCTGCCCTTGGGCTATGGGGTTTTCGGCTACGACCTCAGCGCCGGCCTGGCCGCCTCAGGCAAGCTGGGATCCCTGCCCGCCTTTTTCGACTCCTGTCTGACCTTTCGGGACTACCTGGGCTACCCCGGCGACCGTCTCAAGGCCAACTTGACCTTTGGGACGGATCTCAGCCCTGAGGTGCAGGCCATTGTGGCTTTGGATGGCGACTTCACCCTTGGCAACGGCGCCCCGCTCCTCTTTGGGGATGTGGCGGTGCAGGATCCCGACTACA
>NZ_JANSJB010000100.1:0-9128 GCF_047462355.1 Synechococcus sp. H55.9
TCAAACAGCACCTTGCGGTTGGGCACCGGCTCTTTCAACTGGATAAACGCCCCAAAAGTCCCCAACACAAAGGGCACCGGGATGAAGTAGGGCAGCGAGGTTTTGATGCCATGGCGGCGGGCCACCCAATAGCGCATCCACTCATGGGATCCCAGAATGGCCAGGATCCCCACCGCATAGGGCAGCCCCTTCATCAGCGAGGGCAGATGCAGCAGCCGGTCAGGGCTGACCCCAGCCGCCTGGGCCCCAGCACTCAGGGTGGTCCAGAAGGTGAACAGCAATAGCCCCAGAGCCAGCACAGGCAACTCTCGACCATCCGCCAGAGAGCGCCGCGCCGCCGGGTTGGGCACCAGGGCAAAAAAAGGCTTGCCGGCAAACCCCTCCTGCAGCACCACCAAGAAGCGTTTGCCAAAAGTGTTTTCTACATTGCGCTGTACCCGCTCATAGGCTTCGGTGGGATCCGCCCGCAAATTGCCCCGGCAGATAATCGCCTGGGGACGGTACTCCACGTTTTGCAAATAAAAAACGTTCCAGGGGAAGCAGTGGTTGAGCTTTTCCCGCGGCACTTCGGAAATGGGGGTGTGGGCAAGAGCCAGCGAGACCGGATCGGCGGCGCTGTCTTCTTCCTCTTCCTCCGGCTCAGATTCTGCAGCCAGAGAAGGATCCCCTTCTGGCGCCTCAGGCCGGGGGTCTGTGGGTCGAATGCCCCCTCGCCGCACCAAGGTCATGCTGATAAAGTAAGAGGTGAGAAAGAGCACCAACATCAGCAACGGGGGCACTTCGTACTGAAGCACCTGCCGCCCCAGCACCCAAACCAAGGGGGGCAGCATCATCACCAGCCACAGGATCCGCCACGGCACCTTGGAGAGGCGGGCCACACTTTTTTGCAGCAGCAGGTAGGTTGCAGAACCCACCAGTGCCAACAGGATCCAATCTGCCATGAGTTGCAAAAAACAGAGGAGAACGCCTCTACCAAGCTAGCGGCAAACCCAATCTCCCTGCTATGGCCAGCAGGAGGGATCCCTCAGGAGCCAAACTTTTGCTTGGCCTGCTCGTAAACTGCCACCGTGATCTTCTGGATCCCGGCTTCGCGGGCAAACTGTTCAATCTTCCTACGGGCAGCCGGACGCACAAAGAAGGGGATTTCTTTAAGGCGCGCCTCTGCTTCTGGCGTCCACTCTATCGCTTCGTCCATCCCCCATGCCCTCAACGCAACATCCACGCCGGCAGGAGAGTGTGCCCTGTCATGCCTCGCAGGGTGAAATAGACAAACAGCAGCAACAGCAGGGATCCCAGTGTAACCAGGGCCGCCGCCGCCGGACTTTTGCGATACAAACCAACAAAAGGCTGGAGGCCAGCCCAGATCCCCCCCAGCAAAACGGTAACGAAGTAAGTGGGGTAACGGGAGACATTCTCCACAAATTGGTCTTCCAGTCTGCGGGGAGGCTGCGGTTGTGGCATGAGCGGCTCGAAGCCCAACTCCTTTTTCCTCAGTGTGCCACAGATAGCTGTCGTTGACACACTCCCTCGCCTGAAGCTTGGGTCTCAGTCGCCAGACTACTGGGTTTTTTGAGCGGTTAACCACCCACCCACGCCGTTTGGTTCACCCCCTCCGCAAGGGGAAAGCCTATCATTTCCGCATATCAGAAAGAACATCCATTTGACAGGGAGTGGTTGGAGCCTAGGGGAGACCGCGTAGATTCAGGAAACCGAGAACCTGATATGGTAGGCGTTATCCTGCCTGCTTTGCCCTTTTGCTCAGCGCGGCCACCCTCTTCTGGACTGATGCGAGAATTGCCCTCTGATGCTTCCAATCGTGCCGGCGTACCGTTTGGGGATCAGACCCTGGCGTTGATGCGTGTCCAGGAAGCCTTGGATCAACTGGAAGCGGCCATTCTCAGCAGCCCTCGCCTGTTCTGGTCTCGCACGCTCATTGAAGAAGAAAGCATTTTGGAGCAGTTGGACTTTATCCGCCTCAACTTGCCAACAGCCCTAGAGGAAGCGGAAGAATTGCTGCGCCAGCGGGATCGGATTTTGGCCGAGGCCAATCGCTATGCCCAAGAAATCGTAGCCATGGCCCAACGCAGAGCCGAGCAGCTTCTCAACGAATCGACCATCCTGCGGCAAGCCCAAGCCCAGGCGGAGCAGTTGTTGCAACAAACCTATCAACAGAGCGAGGAAGTGCGGCGGCAGACACTGCAGGAATCAGAGCGCCTGCAGCGGGAAGCCCACCGTTACGTGGATCAGGTTTTGCAAGACCTGGAGTTGCGGTTGTTGGAATCGTTGCGAGTGATCCGCAACGGGCGGCAAAATCTTCAGGCCTGAGTTCTTGGCTGGGGACTGTCCACTTGTCCATTTTTAAGTCAATATAGGGGTAGCATCCAAGCTTGCCTGCCCTGCGGATTCGTGGTAGCCAAACTGGCCTCCGACAGGAAAGACGACGATAAGTCTTGGATGTGCTGGCAGGAACTCGACCCGCTGCAGACTGCTGTTGCGCTGAAGGGATCCTGACCCTTTGCGCCGGCTCAGAGCAGTTCTTCTTCGCTTACCCAAGAGCACGTGGCACTCTTTTCAGCGATTGCTCCAGAACTGTACCCATCGGGCCACTTTCACAGCGGGCTCGGCCTTTGGCCTGCGAGTTCCGGCTTTGACCCTTGTTGGGAAGCCACTCTGTCGTTTAGGAGATTCTATGCCTAGTGAACCCAAAACCCGTAAGAGCCGTGAAAGTGTCAACCCACGCCCGCGCGACCGTCGCCGTGAAGCTGCCAAAGGCAGCAAAGAGGCAGGTTCAGCCACCGCCCTCTCTCTGCCGAAGTTAATCCAAGAAAATGCCGTGCTCCAATCTCGCAGCCAGTTGTTGTTGATGTACAGTGACTTCCAAACCGAAATGCCCAACGATGGCAAAACCGGTGTGGGCACCTGGCTACAGTCTCGGCTTAAGGAGCACGGCATGCCCAGCCTGATGCGTTTTGGCCCCCGCTCTCGCCCCCAGGTTTTCCGCCGCGATGAATTTCGCGAGTGGATTGCGCTGGCTCTAACCTCTGTGAACCCTCAAGGCGATACTGCCCCCTGAAGGCAGCCGAGCTAGGCCGTGAGGGGAAGTTGAGCAGTACGTTCAGAGGCTGACGGCCCAGGGATCCCGTTGCGGGAAGAGGGTGAACTGGGCTTTTCTACATCCGGCAGCAGCAGGTCCCGAATGAGGCGGGCTGCCGAGCGTTGCAACCAGCGGGAGGCCAATTGCCGGCCCAGTTGTTGGGCTTCCGGCTTGGCGGCCACTTTGGCGACGATGGGCAGAAGCTGCAGCGGCTGAAAGGTCGGGTTGCGGCTGAGGAGTTCCCACAGACGCTGCAAATGAGCCAAGCCGTCTGAGGTGCCGTTCCCTGAGCTGGAGAACAGCACATCCACCAGGCGCTCCCGCAGGAAAGCCCCCCGCTCAGAAAAGATAAACTCGACGGCTTTTTCTAGGGATCCCTGCAGGTCAAAATCTTCGCTGTTGGCGGCGTTGCGCAGCAGGTTCTCCAGGCGGTTCCAGCGAAATTGCCCTTGGTTAAACAGCAGCTCCCGCAGGGAGGTGCGCAGCTCTGGGGCCGGGTCGGTGAGCAGGCGCTGGGCCACATAGGGATAGGCCACACTCAACACTTTGAAGTTGGGATCCAAGCCGATGGCGATCCCCTCCAGGGTAAGCAAAGAGCGGATGATCAGGGCGTAGTAGGCGGGCACGCGGAAGGGAAAATCGTACATCACCCCCGAGAGCCTATCCGTGATGCTTTTAAAATTCAGCTCGGCCACGGAGCTGCCCAGGGCCTCGGCAAAGACAGCCTCCAAAGCGGGGATGATGGGGGTGAGATCCGTGTCGGGATCCAGAAACTCCAGATCCACGTAGTCCTGGGCCAAGGCGACAAAATCCCGGTTCACCAAATGGACAATGGCCTTGATCAGGCCGTAGCGCTGGTGGGGCTGGATGGTGCTCATCATGCCGAAATCGATGTAGGCCAGCCGCCCGTCGTACATGGCCAAGAGGTTGCCTGGGTGGGGGTCAGCGTGGAAAAAGCCATGCTCCAAAAGCTGCTTAAGGGAGCAGTTGACCCCGATCTCGATCAGGTGCCGCCCGTCCAGCCCTGCGGCAGTGATTTTGTCGAGCTGGGTCAGCTTGATGCCGTCGATCCACTCCATCGTCAGCACTTTGGTGCGGGTGTACTCCCAGTAAATTTTGGGGGCGTAGATGGAGGGGTGGCGGTACAGCTCCAGGAAGCGCTCGGCGTTGCGGCCTTCCTGGGTGTAGTCCATCTCTTCGTACAGCCGCCCGGCGAATTCATCGACAATGCCCACCAAGTCGCTGCGGATGCGGCGGAAGGTGCGCTTGGCCCAGGCGGCCAGGCTGCGGATGATGTACATGTCGAGGGAGATGCGCCCGATCAAATCGGGCCGCTGCACCTTGACGGCAACTTTCTCGCCCGTGTGCAGATAGGCTTGGTAAACCTGCCCCAGGCTGGCGGCGGCAATCGGCTCGGGGCTGATTTCTCGAAAGATTTTGTCTGTGGGTTGGCCGATCTCCGACTCGATGAGGGCAAAAGCAACGGCATTCTCGAAGGGGGGCAGCTCATCCTGAAGCTTGGCCAGTTCCTCTAAAAACAGGGGCGAAACCAGATCGGGACGGGTGGAGAGGGCTTGGCCGATTTTGATGGCCGTCGGCCCCAATTGCGTGAGGATCTCCCGCAGTCGAATCGCGTGTTGGGGGCGATGCTTCTGCTCCACTCCTCGCCAGCGATCCCAAAACACCCAGGCCAACAAGCCCAAAAAGGGGGTGATCAACTGAAAGAGACGCCCCAGCACCAGATCCCAGCGCCCCCGATATTGCCTGGCCAATTGCTCTGGGTCGTAGCGCAGGCTTGACTGCGAAACCGACCCTGGCGGGATGGGCAAAGCCGGAGAACCTGCCGCCGCGGAACCCAAGTTATGCTGTCTCGCTGCTGGTGTTGACAGTGTTACGCCCATAGAAACCCCAACGGATCCCGTAACACATCTTAACTTGCTGACTCAACCTAGCGACTCTTGGAGGCAGCCACCGGCTCGCTGCATCAGATGGATGGTTATTGCAAATCAGGTTAAGACACTCCCCAAGCGCTTTGCGCCGCTTCCCTCACCCCCGGCTCCTCCCCAAAAGGGAGAGGGGAGTTGACAGCGGCTCACCTGGGGGTGAGCTGTCACTAGAATGGGAAAATTGCAACAGCTGCCTTTGTGTCTGGATCCCGCACGCTACCGCCTGCTGAGCCGAGTTTAACTGGGTTTGCAGCCCTCAAGGCGCGGCATCTGCTGTTGGCCTTCGTGTTGATCAACCTGGGTGTAGGTTTGGGAGCTATCGCTTTGGCCAAACTGTTGCATCTCCCCTCGGACGACCCGCTGCTGGCCTACCTTATCTATTGCTCTACCTTCGTCATCACCTGTATTTGGAGCTGGCGACGGGGGCAGCAGGCCCATTTGCAGATGAGGCGGCTGTGGGGCAACTGGCGGGCTGCTGTTCCCTGGGGATCCCTGCTGCGGGTGGTGTTGGCTTTGGTGGTGCTCTCCACGGGCACAACTTTGTTGATGCTCTACCTGGTGTCGCTGCCTGCACCGGAGCTGGCGGAGTCAATGCTCCACTCGCTGGGGGAAAAGGATAGGGAAATGCCCTGGCCGCAGGTGTATCAAGGGTTACGCTGGCTCTCGATTGTGGTGGTGGCCCCCATAACGGAGGAGTGGCTATTTCGCGGCATTTTGCTCCACCGCTGGGGCCTCAAGTGGGGTCTCTCCAGGGGGCTGCTGGCTTCCTCCATTGTCTTTGGCCTGCTGCACCCCAACCCGATCGGGCTGACGGTATTCGGCTTGGTGATGGGCCTGTTCTACCTGCAAACTCGCTCCCTCAGCTTGCCTGTCCTGGCTCATGCCTTGAACAATCTCCTAGCCTTGGCGCTGGGATCCTGGGCAGGCGAGGGAATGGAGCAAGCCGATCCGATCGGGGTTTTTCACCTCTACTCCGGCCTGGTTTGTCTGGTTGTGTCTGGGTTCATTTTGGTTCCTTTCGTTCGCTTTCATTGGCCAAAGCGTGGGGCTCGCTTGCCCTATTTCCTGAACTGCTGAGTGTGGATCTCCGTGCATTTCTACCTTGATTTCCCCCTTGCCTGACAGGTGAGCGCTGCTGTGGAGTCTCCTGTGAGAATGGCGGAGACTTTGATAAGGAATGCAAAAAAAACGCCGAAAACTGTTACTCGATCCCGCGAAAAAGCCACGGGGATAGGGATATCCTGAAATAGGCAGCAATAGATTCCCGTGCAAAGTTTAGCTGTGGCTCGCTCGCCGATTGGGTGGCCGTTGGGCCAGTGGGTCAACCCAGAGGGGCAACATGGAAAGGCGGTCTTTTCTGCAAACATTGATCCTGGTTGCTGCCAGCCTTGGCCTCTCCCCTGGCTGGTTGGCGGGTCAAGCTGAGCGCTATGGCCAAGCTTTGGCGGCTGGCTCCCGCAAGCTGGCTGTTCTGATTGGCATCAACCGCTACCCCGGCGAGGGATCCGCGCTACAGGGCTGTGTGACCGATGTGGAGCTGCAGCGGGAGCTGCTCCTGAATCGCTTTGGCTTTGACCCGGCAGAGATTCTCACCCTCACCGATGGGGCCGCCACGCCGAGTGGGATCCAAGCGGCCTTTGCGGAGCACTTGGGGGGTTCAAGTCAGGCGGCGGAAACAGTGGTCGTGCAGTTCAGCGGCTACGGCCAGTGGCGGGCGGGATCGGCGCCAGGCCAGTGGCAGCCGGTGCTCCTGTTGTCTGGCTCTGAAGGAATGGCAGCGATGAAGCTAGACAGCTTTTTCCGGCTTTTGGAAGGCTTGGGTACTGCCCAGATCACCACTCTGCTGGACTGTGGCTTCACCCATGTCTTGCCGTCGGTGCGAGGCAATTTGCAACTGCGTTCCCGCCCCCCAGCCGGGAAAGGAGCAGGATCTGCCGCCTCAGACTCCTCGGAACTGCAGCGGGTATGGCCGTCTCCGCCCAAGGGCTTGTTGATTGCCGCCACCACCCCCCAAGACTTGGCAGCAGAAGCCGCTTGGCCAGGATTCTACGCTGGAGTACTCACCTATCTGCTGACACAGTACCTATGGGAAAGCACACCTGCCACCCGCCTGCTGGTGGCCTTCAACCAAGTGGCCAGCCGGCGGGAGCTGGGCCTGTTTGCCTGTCAGCGCCCCATCCTAGAGGGCAAAGAAACGGCTCGACGCATCCCGCCCTACTTCCTCACCCCCCCTCAGGTGGCAGTCAGCGGCGTGATCCAGGAAGTGAAGGGGAATCGGGCTCAGGTGTGGCTGGGTGGGATCCCACCGGCGGCGCTGGGTGGTCTGCAGCCGGGTACTCTTTTGGCTCCCCTTTCCACCGCCTCGTCGGTGCCGCTGCTGATTCGTTCTCGCAGCGGGCTGTTGGCACAGGTGCAGCCGGCCAACGGGGAAGGTCAATTTCCCCCCGTGGGCACGCTGGTGCGGGAGCAGTTGCGCAGCCTCTCCAGCAGCCTCAAGCTTTTGGTGGGTCTGGAAGACAACTTGGGTCGCGTTGAAAAAGTGGATCTGACCAACGCCATCGCCGGCTATAGCTGGATGGAGACGGCTAACCCGCGCGAGCGCCAGGTGGATTGCCTGCTAGGGCGCATCACCCCAGAAATGGCCGCCGCCTTTCAAGCAGACGCTCTGCCCAAGCCTTTGGAAGTCAACGGCTACAGCCTCTTTTGGCCGGGGCGAGAATTGCTGCTCAATTCCTGCGGGCCGGCTGGGGAAGCTGCGGCTATGGCGGTGCAACGGCTGGTGCCTCGTCTAGCCCATCTGCTGGCAGCCAAGCGCCTGCGGACTACCCTCAACGCCGCGATCTCGCCGCTGGCGGTGGTGGGGGAATTGTCCACCAGAAGTAAAGCCCCCTTGCGGGCGCCACGGTTTGCCCAAGGGGCCTCTGCTCTTGCCGAGCCAGGCATCCCACGCTTTATGCGCGGGGATCCCTTGCATCTCACCCTGCGCAACGAAGGCGAGCAGGATCTGTTCGGCTACCTGTTGATGGTCGATTCCAGCGGGCAACTGCACCTGTTGGCTCCCGTGCCCCAGGAGGACTTTGCCCTGCCACTGCGTCTAGAGGCCAAGGGCAGCCTGACTTTGCCACCCCTGCCTGAGGTGGCCGGTGAGTCGCGCTCTGCCGTCAATCCCGATCTGCTTACCTGCCATGCCCAGGGGCTGACCGAGCTATTGTTTGTGGCCAGTACTCGCCCCTTGTCGGCCAGCTTGGAAGCCCTCAAAACCATGGTCCGTCAGCAGGGGATAACCCGTTCGCCGATGTTGCTCAGCAAACCGCTGGAGTGGACGCAGATGCTGCTAGAAGAGCTGACCCGTCGTCCGCCAGAAGGGGATCCCGACCTGCGCTGGCTGGATCCCAGCCAGGCTGTTACCCTTTCCCTCACCTATTTGCTGGTTTAGCTCAGCAGCAGGGCAAACAGGCCACAGAGGGCAATGCCGTCGAAAACGCCGGCCCCGCCAATGCTGAGAATGCCCGAGCAATTGCGCCGCAACACTTCCGGCAGGTGCAGCAGATCGGCTCCGATCACCGTGCCCAAAACCCCGCCGGCAAAAGCCACCGCCGGCGCCTGATCCCCCGCCCAGAACAAAGCGGCTAGGGCTGCCGTGGCCGGGGCAATCAGAGGATTCATCTGAATGCCGATCCCGGGCACCACGTGGGAAGCGTAGTAGCTAACCACCGTTACCAGTGCCGTTACGGCCAGGATCAACAGCCCATCAGCCCGCCCAAATTGGTACAGGGCCAAGAGCACCGGGATCAGCCCTCCACCCACGTTGAGGGCAACCACCGTCTCCTGAGAGATCTTGGCCAACGGGATCCCCCAAAATTGCCGCATCCACAGGCTGGCCAGGTCTTCTACCAGAGTTACCTCGCACTTGACGCGGTAGAGAGGAATATTGACCGAGCTGCCCACCAAGATGGCCAGCAGCAGCAACAGCGCCCCCTCCCGCGAGAACCCCAGCTTCCCCACCGCCAGCGCCACCACGTCCACCGCTAGCCCCAGCCAGAGGAAGGGCAGCAGCAGCACCAGCATGAAAAACAGCAACAGCGAGA
>NZ_JANSJB010000101.1:0-2897 GCF_047462355.1 Synechococcus sp. H55.9
CCAGGGGACGGCCCCGCCAAGTCCAGTTGCGCCCGCTGGTGGTGCGGATGGCAGAAGCCAAGATGATGGCTGCCGTCACCCAGCCTCCCACCGCCGTCAGCCACCAGTAACGCAGCGGCAGGTGGGCCCAACGCCATAGAAGCAGGCGGATGACCCCTTGGCCTAGGATCCCGGCCAGGCTGGCCGCCAAGACCTGCGGGGATCCCGTAGCTGCAGCCAGGATCAACCCCAGCCAGGGCAGGCTGCAGATGCCCAAGACAGTGACCATCGCCAACACGGCGAGGGCCCAGTTGCGCTCCAGGCCCAGGAACCAGTTTTTCGTCCACCCTTCCCAGAGGGCGGCTCCATTGGCGTACATGCGGCATCGCACCCGCGACCCCCCTAGGCAAATCTGCAAGCCCAGGCCAGCCGCTTTGATGCGCTGGGCCAAGGCCACATCCTCGATAACCACATTGGCCACGCCGGCGTGTCCGCCCACTTGCTCGTAGGCGGAGCGGCGAAACAGCATGAACGGCCCGAAGGCAAAGGCCTTGGGACGCTTGGGATCGTTGACGGCGGCAAAGTCGTAGCCTGCCGCCAAGATGACCATCATGATGGGCTGCACCAGCCACTCGGCCAGACAGCCGCACACCAACTGAGGCCCTACGCTTACCAAGCCGCTGCCGCTTGCCAGCAACTGTCCTAGGGCTGCTTCGATGGCAGCGGATCCCAGCCGCACGTCGCAGTCGAGAAAGAGCAGGTAGTCGGGGGGATCAGGCTGGGCGGCCAGGGCGGCAACGGCCTGGGCACAGGCCCAGTTTTTGCCCACCCACGTTTGACCCTGGGGGCGGGGATCCCCTTGGAGCAGGTGCAGCCGCGGATCTTGCCGTTCGGCGGCCAGGGCCTGGGCCAGCTCCCAGGTGGCATCGGTGGAGCCGTCGTCCACCAGCCAGACCTGCAGCGGGGCGGCGGTGCTGTCCAGGATGCTGCTTAGGCAGCCCACTACGTTTTCCGCCTCGTTGTAGGCAGGCACGATCACCGCCAGCCGCTCCAGGGCCGCTGCGACCTCTGCCGCTTGCTCCGGCAAGGGATCCCGCAGCCAGGGGGAAGCCCGCAGCGCCCGCCCCAGCCGCAGCGCCACCAAGGCAATCGCCAGGGCCGTTAGCGCCAACACCATCGCCAGGATCTCCTGGATTCCCACTCTTGCTTCCCTCTTTCAGATAAGGAACGGATTTTGCCCATGCCCTAGCCCTGGGATCTGCCAATCCTCTAAGCAGACAAAGCCCTCTCTACGATATCGCTGTAGGGGCGGGGGAAGATCAGCCAAACCTGGCTTTGCGTTTCCACCAGGGATCGCACCAGCGGCGAGAGCTGGGCAATTTCCACGTAGCCGTCCTCGGTTTTGAGTTGGATCCCTTGGTCGTAGAAGCTGTAGCCCTGGACGTGGGCCGAGCGAATTCCCAAATAGCTTTCTGGATCCAAGCCATCTCGCTGCATCTTCTGGCTTAGAGTTGCCACCAGCTCTTGGCGTCGCTCTTCTGGCAGGCGGGTGATGTTGCGGGCCTTGAATAGATCCCGATCCAAATAGCGCCGCGCCAAATCGGCCAAGATGGGATCCTTCCCCGCCATGGCCCAAAAGCGAAAAGGGTAGCTGAACATCACATCGTCAGCGGCCAGATAGAGGGGCAAAGGCAGCTCGAAGGGATCCCCCTTTTGCACCGCCAGCGCCGCCCAACACCAGGCACTCAAGATGGGATCCAGCTCGATCTTTCCCTGGTGCAGGAGCACCTGGGCCCGCTTGAAGAGCCGCTCCAAAATAAAGCGGGCACACAGGCTCTTGGGGTGCTGGTACACCTGGGTGTACATGAAATAGCGCACCACCAGATAGTGCTCGATGGCTCCCAGGCCTTTGCGGGCGGGAATGGAGAGGGATCCCGTCTCCGGGTCGTAGTCCAACACCGTGAGGATGCGATCCAGATCCAGGTGGCCGTATTGGGCGCCGGTGAGCAGGCTGTCGCGCATCAGGTAGTCAAAGCGGTCGCAGTCCAGTTGGCTGGCAATAAGCTGCCCCACCAGCGGCAGGGGAAATTGTTTCTGCCACACCTGCTCCAGTTGGGCCGGCAGTTGCGGGTCAAACTCCGCCACCAGCGTGGCTATCTGGGGATCCTCCCGCGCGATGCGGGCCGTCCAGACCTCGTGTCGGCAGCCGAAGATCTCCTCGCCGGCATGGCTAAAGGGGGCATGGCCAATGTCGTGCAGCAGAGCGGCAACCAGGGTAACGGCGCGGTAGGGGCGCAGCTCCGGGTAGCGGCGGGCCAATTTGTCAAACAGGCGCCGCGTAACCTGCAGCACTCCCACCGAGTGGGTGAAGCGGGATCCCTCAGCGCCATGGAAGGTAAAAAAAGCGGTGTCCAACTGGCGGACGCGGCGCAGGCGCTGGAAGGCCGGGGTGTCGATGAGGCGAATCAGCAGCGCCTCGACCGGATCCCCGCCATCCAGGCTGATGGCACCGTGCAGGGGATCGTGGTAGGTGCGGGACTTGCAAAAACGCAGCGCCATACTCCCACCATACTCGCCAATTGGCCAATCTTCGGCTAGCTTGGCTGGGGGCTTCCCCCACCTCTGCAGCAAAGCTACCCCATGGGCTCCCCTACTTGGCAAAAGAGGCAAGCCCCCAGACCCGTTCGGTTGCTGCTGCTCTCTATGGCAATCGGGATGCTGGGGTGGGGGCTAACTGCTTGTTCCGAAGCCTCTGGATCTCCCCCCGCTGTTCTCATACCCAGCCCGCCCGCCCTCACCCGCTATGTGGCTCTGGGAGCCAGTGATGCCGTTGGCTTCAACGCCTCCATCTCCTGCGATGGTCCAGCCAACGCTGCCGGCACCCGCCCGCAGCGCTCAGAGCCGCTGGACTGCCCCAA
>NZ_JANSJB010000101.1:2997-9029 GCF_047462355.1 Synechococcus sp. H55.9
GCCTCCATCTCCTGCGATGGTCCAGCCAACGCTGCCGGCACCCGCCCGCAGCGCTCAGAGCCGCTGGACTGCCCCAACGGGACGGGGTATGTCCCCCGCCTGGCCCGCCTGCTGCCCGGCCCGGTGGAGCTGATTAACTTGGGCCGCTCAGGAGCGGTACTCAGCCCAGCCATGCAAGCCCTGCGGGAAGGGATCCCGGCCAACCTGCTCCAGGATCAAGTGCCGCGCATCCCTCCCGACGCCACCCTGATCACCCTCTGGGTGGGCGGCAACGACACCAACGCTATTGTCTTCGCGGCAGCCCAACGGACTCTGCGCGGCGAGGATCCCTTGCCCTTTGTTGAGCGCCAGATCCAACAATTTGCCGCCGACTACCAAACCCTGCTGCAGGCGGTGCGGGCCCGTGCTCCCCAAGCTCGCCTGGCGGTGGCCAACCTGCCCAACTTTGCCCTGATCCCCCTGGGGCAGCAGCAGCCCAGGGGCCTGCGGCAACTGCTGGCTTGGGTCTCCGTCGGCCTCAGCCAACGGGCCATCAACCCCTTGAGCCAAGAAGGGATCCCCGTGGTGGATCTCCTCTGCGATCCCCGCTCCTACCGCCGCGAGTCTTTCTTCCCCGGCCCGCTGGCCGATGGCTTTCACCCCAACGACCGGGGATATGCCGACCTGGCCGAGGCCTTCTTGAGGATCCTGCAGCAGCCCGTCCCGCCCCAGCGCCGCTGCCCGCCCTTTAGCGAGGTGGGATCCCTCCCCTCAACAGCAGAAATCTCCTGGCCACTAGATCCGCACTCCCTCTAGGGTGCCGCGCCGATGATGCCTCTACATCCCCGCTCCTCTCCCGTAGCAGGAAAGAGGCGCTGGAGTCTTGGGAAACCCCAGCAAGCCGGTCTTAAGAAGCCGCCACCGCCGCCGAGGAGCGCCGCCGTCGTCCCAGGGCCAGCCGTTCCTGTTCCGGCTGGGCTTCCCCAACTGGCAGAGAGGTGACCGGCACAGACTCCTCTTCAGGCGACTGGACAAAAACCAGTACCGTCGGCTTGCCGGGCAGTTGTTCGCGGACAAAGCGGCGCACCACCCGCTCCACCTCTGCCTTGAGGCCGGCCCAGTCGATCTCCAGCCTGCCCCGCTCCAGCGAGCAGGCAAAGCGCGGCCAAGCTTGCTTGAGGGTGTCCTCCAGCAGGGGTTTTAGGTCGGATCCTTTAAAAGAATTGCCCTCACCCGCCAGGCCCAAACTTTGCACCTGCGGCGTGCAGAGCAACTGGCCGCTGCCATCCAAGCTGATCACTACCGTCACCATGCCATCTTTGGCCATCTGCTGGCGCTCCTGCAGCATCTCGTCCATGACCACCCCATCGTGGGAAGCGGCGATCATCTGCAGGCCAGAGGGGACGCGGCCCGTGACAGCAATGCGTTCACGGTTGACCTCCACCACATCGCCGTTGCCGATAATCACGATGTTTTCCCGCGGGATCCCCATGCTCATCGCCGTTTCGGCATGTTTGACCAGCATGCGGTACTCCCCGTGGGTGGGGACAAAGAACTTGGGACGGGTGAGGGCGATCATCAGCTTTTGATCTTCCTGGCAGCCGTGGCCAGAAACGTGCAGCCCCTTGTCCTTGCCGTAGATGACATTGGCCCCCAGCTCCATCAGCTTGTCGATCACCCGCGTTACTGCCAGCGTGTTGCCCGGGATCGGGTTGGCCGACCACACCACCGTGTCTCCCGGCTTGATCTGCAACTGCGGGTGCTCGCCATTGGCAATGCGGGTCAGAGCAGCCAGCGGTTCGCCCTGGGATCCGGTGGTAAGGATGATCACTTTGTCGTCCGGCAGGCTGTTGATCACGTGCATCGGCTGCAGCGTTTCGTCCTTGCAGCGGATGTAGCCCAGGCGCCGCGCGTGAGCCACCACGTTCAACATGGAGCGGCCCAGCAAAGACACCACCCGGCCCTGCTGCTCGGCAATCTGCAACACCAAATTGAGGCGATGTACCGAAGAAGCAAAGGTGGTGATGATCACCCGCCCCTTGGCTCCCGCAATCGCCTTGGTGAGACCGGGCAGTACAGAAGCCTCGGAAGGGGTAAACCCCGGCACTTCGGCGTTGGTGGAGTCGCTAATCAGACACAGCACCCCCTTTTCCCCATGCTCGGCCAGCCGCTGCAGGTCGAAGCGCTCCCCATCCACCGGGGTATGGTCGATCTTGAAGTCACCGGTCTGGATAATGACACCCACCGGCGTGTGCAGAGCCACCGTAAAGCTATCGGCAAAAGAGTGGGTGTTGCGGATGAATTCGGCAAAAAAGTGCTTGCTCAAAGGAACGATTTCGCGGGGGGCGACGGGGCGCAATTCTGTGCGGTTCAATAGCCCCACATCGCGCAGTTTCTCCTCCAGCAAGGCCAGCGCCAATCGGGGGCCGTAGATGACCGGAATATCAAATTCTCGTAGGTGATACGGGATCCCGCCGATGTGATCTTCGTGGCCGTGGGTAACCACCATCCCCCGCACTTTGTCACGGTTTTGCTTGATGTAGGTCATGTCCGGCAGCACGATATTCACGCCGTGCATACCCTCCTCTGGAAAAGCCAAACCGGCATCCAAGAGGATAATGTCATCCTCGTAGCGGAAGGCCCAGGTGTTTTTGCCGATCTCCCGTTCGCCACCCAGTGGAATCATCTGCACGGAAGAGGTGGTTTGTGGAGTCACAGAACGAGAAGCAACCGAAGAACGTGATGTTGGCATATGAGCTTAGATCCTCAACAGTAAAAAGCAAAAACAGAAATTGGCGCAAGCCATTCCCGACCCAGCTGTGGGTGAAAGCTGAACTCAGCCGCCACAACTCATCCATTTCCCAAAGGGGGAAAGAGCTTTTCAGGGAAAAAGCTACTTACCCACAGGTCAAACACCACAAAAGAACTCCCTGCAAACCCCGGTCATAGCGGAAGCAAAACCTCAAGGTGCCATCATGAAACTTTCGTCGCCATTTGCTCAGATCCCTTCGCTTCAGCCAGTAGGCCCATCTCTTCAAGCACCTGTCGCAAAACTTGCCGAGAACTGGGCTGCAGCGGCGCTAGGGGAAGACGCGCCCGACCCACTCGCCAACCTTGCATCTCCAGCGCTGCCTTGACCGGAACGGGGTTGGTCTCGACAAATAAAACCTTGAACAACGGAAACAGACGCAGGTGGTGGGCCAAAGCTTGGTCGTGCTGGCCTTTGGCGTAGCTCTGAATCAACTCCTGCAGTTGTGGCCCAACCAGGTGACTGGCTACACTGACCACGCCACTGCCTCCCAAAGACAAAATCGGCAGGGTCAGGGAGTCGTCTCCCGAATAAATAGCGAAACGGGAGGGAGTAAGCCGCCGAATTTCTGAAGCCACTTCCATTGTACCACTGGCTTCCTTGATGGCGACAATCGTTGTCAATTCTGCCAATTTTGCCACTGTTTCCGGCTGCAGGCTCACCCCCGTCCGTCCGGGAATGTTGTAGAGCATGATGGGCAGGTCACTGGCCTGGGCAACGGCCTTGAAGTGCTCGTAAAGGCCGAGCTGGGTAGGCTTGTTGTAGTAGGGCACCACCTGCAGAGAGCCGTCCAAGCCCAATTGGGCAGCCTTGCGGGTGGCTTCGATGGCCTCGCGGGTGGAGTTGGAGCCAGTCCCGGCGATCACCTTGGCCCGACCGGCCACAGCATCTCGCACCACGCGGAACAGTTCGTACTCTTCTTGCCAAGTCAGGGTGGGAGACTCGCCCGTAGTGCCACAGACCACCAAGCCGTCGCTGCCGTGGGTTACTAAGTAATCGGCCAAACGAGCGGCCTCATCGTAGTTGAGCTCCCCCTCATCGGTGAAGGGGGTAACCATGGCCGTCAGCACTCGACCGAAGTTCACCGATTGCTTCTCCTCATCAACCTCACCAATCCAACATTTAACCCCAGGATCCAGACCAGACCGGGTTACTTCTCCATCATACCTGCCTTTGCGTCAGGGATCCCGCTCGCCTGCTCTGCCAAAGCCCAACTCATGCCTCACCCGGTTGCCACAGGCCCAAAAAAAGGAGATAACAAAGAAGGCAGACCGTTTGAGCACGGAATGTATAGCATTTGCCAATCTTGCCTCCGCCTTTGGGGGCAGCAGCCTTTGACCGACACCTCAGAGGATCCCTATGGACGCCCTAGCCGCCCTGAAAGAGCGGATTTCCGCCGACAGGTTTGATCCCAGCCGTCGTCTATCGGAAGCGGAGATCCGAGAGCTGGTTGCCTATGCTACGGAAGCCCCCTCTTCCTTCAACATCCAGCACTGGCGGTTCGTTGCCGTTGCCGATCCCGAGGACAAAGAACGCCTCAAGTCCCTGGCCTACAACCAGCAGAAAGTGGCGGATGCGGCGGTGGTGTTTATCATCTTGGGGGATCTGCGGGGGCATGAGAAGCTGCCTGAACTTGTCCAGAGAGCCGTTGCTGCCGGGATCCTCTCTCCTGATCGGGCGGAAGGCTGGGTGAATATGGCCCAAGCCACCTACGCCAACAATCCCGCTTTGGCGCGAGATGAGGCGATTCGCTCCGGGGCGCTGGCGGCCATGGCCTTGATGATCGCGGCGCAGGCGAAGGGGTTAGTGAGCGGGCCGATGATCGGCTTTGACCCGGAAGGGGTGAAGCGGGAGTTCGGCATTGCCGACCGCTACGTGCCGGTGATGCTCCTGGCGGTGGGCTACCCAGCTCCGGGCAACTTGCCCCGCAAGCCTCGCCTGGGGGTGGAGGAGGTGTTGGCTTTTGGGCGAGGGCGGGAGTTTTAGGAAGCCAGAAAATCGACCAATTTTTGCAGGCGATCCCAGGCGGCGCCGCTGGCAAGGATCTCCCGCGCTCGGGCAATTCCGGATCCCCAATCGGGAACAGCTCCCGCCACCTGCAGAGCCAAAGCGGCATTGAGGGCCACCACATCCTGCTGGGCAGGTGCTCCGGATCCCTGGAGGACGCGGGTGAGGATGGCGGCATTTTCCGCCAAGTCTCCCCCCTGGAGAGCCGAGGTGGGCGCAGGTGTGAGATCGTAATCTCGTGGGTTCAAGACTTCTGTGCGCAGGGATCCCTGGGAGAGCAGGCCCAGATCCGTGGCCCGCTCCAGCCCAGCCTCGTCGAGACCTTCCCGGCTGTGCAACACCACGGCTCCTTCCCGTCCCAACAGGCACAGGGCCTCGGCCATCACCGGCACCAGCTCCGGCGCGTACACCCCGATCACCTGGCGGTTGGGGTAGAAAGGATTGACCAAGGGCCCCAACAGGTTGAAAATGGTGCGAACTTTGAGGGCCCGCCGGTAGGGGATCACCGCCCGCATGGCCGGGTGCCAGTGAGGCGCAAACAAAAAGGTGATGCCCACTTCCGCCACCGCCGCCCGCACCCGCTCTGGCTCGGCGTTGAGGTTCACCCCCAGGGCCTCCAGCACATCTGCCGAGCCGACTTTGCCAGAGGCCGAACGGTTGCCGTGCTTCACCACCGGGATCCCGGCTGCACTGACCACAAAGGCCACGGCTGTAGAAATGTTAAACGTGCCGGCTCCATCGCCGCCGGTGCCGCAGGTATCCACCAACAGGGGCAAGTCCAGCGGGGATCCCAGCGAAGCCCGCTGCAGCACCCGCGCCATTCCGGCCAGTTCACCGGCGCTGACCCCCTTGGCTTGCAGAGCCGCCAGGATCGCCCCCGACACCACATCCGGCACTTGGTTCTGCAGCCAGCCGTTCATCAACTGTTCGGCTTGGGCTTCGCTCAGAGATTGCCGATCCAGCAACTGTCCCAAAAGCTGTGGCCAAAGGTCAGCTGTTTCCGTCATGGGTGGGGATCCTGGATGTCAGTGGGCATGCAAACGTATCGGCCCTCTCCGTTACTTGCTTTACATGGGTCGGGCCAGGCCAATGGTTAGTTTAGTATAGTGGGCCTGACCTAGGCCGGCTACCGCTCCCAGCAGAATGGGGGGCTCTGCTTCGATGAACTACCCCACCGCGCAGGCGGGTGGGGTTTCCCCATCCGCTTTACGGCGAGATTTTTGTCTCTTCCTCTGCC
>NZ_JANSJB010000102.1:0-2548 GCF_047462355.1 Synechococcus sp. H55.9
TCAAAAGTCTTGGATCCCGGAGCCCTTTCCCATGCGCCTGCGACGCCCTAGGCCCTTCAGCTCGAGTACGTCCGCAACTTGCCTGACGATATCCAAACCATCGTCAGCGAGCAAAACACCATCCTCAATCTCGGCGACTTTCTCAATACCACCAAATAATCGATACCGAAGTGGCCCCCAGCCCCTCTCCCAAGCTGAGAACTAGAGCTACGCCCACCATCCAACTTCCCCACACCCCCAGAACCTGCCGCAGCAGCCCCAGACTTTCCCGCACCACCTGGGGGCTCAAGGGACGGGCTGGGATCCCCACCTTGGGCTTCTCCTTCGGGATCCCGCGATAGCAATTGGTGCCTCCCAACTGGATCTGCAGCCGCCAGGCAAAGGCCGCCTCGCTCCACCCCGAATTGGGGCTGGGATCCGCCCGCCCGTCGCGGCGACACCGCTGCCAAAACCCCCAGGGATCCCCGCTGAACAGGGCCAGCGTCAACACCGTCAGCCGGCAGGGCAGCCAGGTCAACACATCCTCACAGCGGGCCGGCACCGTGCCCAGGTAGGTAAAGGGGGCATGGCGATAGCCCACCATCGAATCAAGCGTGCTGCTGGCCTTGTAGGCCAAAGCCAGGGGCGCCCCTCCCAAAAAGGCATAGAACAAAGGGGCCGTCGCCCCGTCCGGGGTATTTTCCGCCACCGTCTCGATCACCGCCCGCAAAATCTCCGCCTCCGTCAGGTGCTCTGTATCCCGGCCCACGTAGCGGCTCAGCCGTTGGCGGGCCTGCAGCAGATCCCCCTTTTCCAAGGGATCCAACACCTCCAAGGCGGCAAAGCGCAGGCTGCGCCCCCCCAGGCAACTGGCCATCAGGATGGCGTGCATCAGGATCCCTGCCCAGGGGTGGAGAGCCTGGGCAACGGCGATCAGCCCCCAGCCTGCCGCGTAGGATCCCGCCAGCAGCGCCAGCGTCAGCACCGCCCCGCCCCACCGTTGTGCCTGTGGGGTCGAACAGTGCTTGAGGATACAGCCTTGCCCCCAGGCGATGACTGCCCCCATCACCCGCACCGGATGGGGCCACCCCCAGGGATCCGCCAACCAGTAATCCAGACCCAGCGCTGCCGCCAGCACCAGCGCAGCAGCCGGCTGAGTCGGGAAAAAGGGCAAGCGCTCCATCCTGCCCATCAGACCACAAATCCACTCTCCTGATCCTGAGCCGCCTGCCAACTGCGGGCATCAAAATACAGATCCTCCAGAGTGGTTTCCTCCAGCACCTGCTGCGCCCGTCGGGCGATCCGCTCCCAGAGAGCCGCTGTCACCCAGTCCAGCCGCTCCGTCGAGCCTGCCTGAGGCACGGCTGAAGCTTTGGAACTCTCCACAAGCGGATCCAGAGATTCTCCCACCGCTGCCAAAATGGCGCTGATCGGGATCCGCCGCGGTGCCCGTGCCAGCCGGTAGCCCCCCTGCGCCCCCCGCTGCGAACAGACCAAACCGGCCTGGCGCAGCTCGATCAACAGCTTTTCCAGATAGGGGGCCGGGATCTGCTGTCGCTCAGCAATGGCCCGCACCGAGGCCATCTGCCCCGCGCCGAGCATCGCCAGATCCAGCAAAGCCCGGATGCTGTAAGTAGCTCGCGTGGTCAGCCGCACCTGCTCTCTCCCGCCAGTCTCTCCCGATCCTGCCACAGGGATCCCGGCTAGAGGGGTTAACCTAGAAAGCAGTACCCGCTCAGCTCTGGCCTCGTCGGGATGGAGCGCCCCACCGTCGGCCTCTACTTGGTGGCCACCCCTATCGGCAACCGCGAAGACATTACCCTGCGGGCGCTGCGGGTTTTGCGGGAGGTGGACTGGGTGGCAGCAGAAGACACCCGCCACTCCGGCCAGCTTCTTAAACACTTTCAGATCTCCGCCCGCCTCATCAGCTATCACGAGCACAACACGGCACAGCGGATCCCGCAAATCCTGAAGTATCTGGCGGCAGGGCAGTCGGTGGCTCTAATCAGCGATGCCGGCACACCCGCCATCTCCGATCCGGGTGAAGAACTGGTGCGCGCCTGCATCCAAGCCGGGATCCCCGTGATCCCGGTGCCTGGCCCGGTAGCGGCAGTGGCCGCCTTGGCTGCTTCTGGGCTGGCCACAGGGCGGTTTGTCTTCGAGGGTTTTTTGCCGCTCAAGGCCAGCCAGCGGCAGGCCCGTCTGCAACAACTGGCCCAAGAAGAGCGCACCATCGTCCTCTACGAAGCCCCCCACCGCCTGCAGCAAACTCTGCAAGATCTCCTGGCTCACTGCGGCCCGGAGCGGCAGATCGTGCTGGCCCGTGAGCTGACTAAGCTGCACGAGTCCTTCTGGCGGGGATCCCTGGCCGCCGCTCTCGAGCATTGCACCGCCCAGCCACCGCGGGGAGAGTTCACCCTTGTTCTAGAGGGGCGGTCTGCCTCCCAAAAAGACGAAGAAACCTCCCCTTCCGAAGCGGAAGTTCGCCAGGAGCTGGCCCGCCTGCTGGCCGAGGGCCTTCCCCGCTCCGCCGCCAGCCGGCAACTGGCCCAGCGCTTCCAGGGATCCC
>NZ_JANSJB010000102.1:2648-8786 GCF_047462355.1 Synechococcus sp. H55.9
GCAACCGACGACGAGACAGACTCCTAGAGCATGGCGCGCATCTTGTTGGTGGACGACGAAGTGGAGTTGGCCGATTCCCTGGCCCAGCACCTGCGGCGAGAGGGCCACAGCGTGGACGTGGCCTACGAGGGAAACAGCGCCTGGGAGCTGCTGCAGAAGCCCCCAGCTCCACCCTACGACCTACTGGTACTGGACTGGATGTTGCCGGGCCTGTCCGGCCTCTCCCTCTGCCAACAGGTGCGCCAGGTGGAAAAGACTGCGTCCCGCGCCACCCCCATTCTCTTCCTAACCGCCAAAGATACCCTCGACGACCGGGTGGAAGGGCTGGACGCCGGCGCCGACGACTACCTGGTCAAGCCCTTCGAGCTGCGGGAGCTGCTGGCGCGGGTGCGGGCCCTCTTGCGGCGGGCCGCCAGCCCCGGCGAAGGGATCCCTCGCCTGCAAATTGGGGATCTGGAGCTGGATCGGGAGAACCAAGTGGCCTACCGCCAGGGGCGGATGATCCACCTCTCCCAAAAGGAATTCCGCCTGCTGGAGTACTTCATGGCCCACCCTGGCCAGTTGCTCACCCACGAGCAGATCTACGAGCGGGTGTGGGCCGGCGAGGATCCCCCCAGCAGCAACGTCCTGGCCGCCCAGGTGCGCCTGTTGCGGCGTCGCCTGCGCTTGCCCGGCTCCCCCGAGTTGATCCACGCTGTCTATGGCAAAGGCTACCGCTTCGGGCCTGTGGCCGAGGATCCCTAGCAGTCATCAACTCCCCTCTCCCAGAAGGAGAGGGGCTGGGGGTGAGGGCATTACTTAGACTTGAGTTTCTCCGCCTTCTCGATGGCCTCCTCGATGGTGCCCACCAGGTAAAAAGCCTGCTCCGGCAGATCGTCCAGTTCTCCCGACAAAATGCGCTGGAAGCCCTTGATGGTGTCCTCCAACTTCACGTACTTGCCGGGCGAGCCGGTGAAGACCTCCGCCACAAAGAAGGGCTGCGACAGGAAGCGCTCGATACGGCGGGCGCGGGCCACCACCAGCTTGTCCTCTTCCGACAGCTCGTCCAACCCCAGAATGGCGATGATATCCTGCAACTCTTTGTAGCGCTGCAGCGTTTGCTTCACCGCCCGAGCGGTGTTGTAGTGCTCCTCGCCCACAATGTCGGCTTGCAGAATCGTGGAGGAAGAATCCAGAGGATCCACCGCCGGGTAGATGCCCTTGGCGGCCAAGCTGCGCGACAGCACCACCGTTGAATCCAAGTGGGCAAACGTCGTCGCCGGCGCCGGATCCGTCAAGTCGTCAGCAGGCACATACACCGCCTGCACCGAAGTGATGGATCCCTGCTTGGTAGAGGTGATGCGCTCTTGCAGGTTGCCCATTTCGGTGGCCAGGGTAGGCTGATACCCCACCGCCGAGGGCATGCGGCCCAACAGCGCCGACACTTCCGACCCGGCCTGCACAAAGCGGAAGATGTTGTCGATAAACAGCAGCACATCCTGCTTGTTGACGTCGCGGAAGTACTCCGCCATCGTCAGGGCGGTCAGGCCCACCCGCATACGGGCGCCCGGCGGCTCGTTCATCTGGCCGTACACCAGCGCCACCTTGTCCAGCACCCCCGATTCTTTCATCTCGTTGTAGAGGTCGTTCCCCTCGCGGGTGCGCTCTCCCACGCCGGCAAACACCGATAGGCCGGAGTGCTCCTCGGCGATGTTGTGGATCAGCTCTTGGATGAGCACCGTCTTGCCTACGCCGGCGCCGCCAAACAGGCCCACCTTGCCGCCCTTTTTGAAGGGGGCCAGCAGGTCGATCACCTTAATGCCCGTTTCAAAGGGCTCTGGCTTAATCGTCAAATTGACAAACTCCGGCGCGCTGCGGTGGATGGGGGCAAATTCTTGAGCTTGAACGGGCTCCCCTTGGTCAACCGGCTCTCCCAGCACATTAAAAATACGACCTAGGGTGGGCTGCCCAACCGGTACGGTAATCGGAGCGCCCGTATCCACCACTGGCATGCCCCGTACCAAGCCATCGGTAGAGGACATGGCCACCGCCCGCACGCGGTTGTCTCCCAGAAGCTGCTGCACCTCGAAGGTGATGTTGATCTTCAGGCCACTTTCGGTTGTGCCCTCCACCTTGAGGGCATTGTAAATTTCGGGCAGCTTGCCGCTGGGAAACTCGGCGTCGATCACAGGGCCAATGACCTGTGTAATGTAGCCAACATTGGTGGCAGTAGCGGTGGCAGTAACCATAGTTGAGGCTCAGCTCCTTGTGTGCGCAGCTATCGACTCAGCAAAGCCGGGTTGATGTTGATAAGTCATTAATCATCATACAAATAAAGGGATCCAGTTGCTGCTGCGCTTGTTCTGCGACAGAGTAGGCTTTTCTTCGCTACCCTAGAGCTAGGCAAGACAGGGGAATGGCAGCGATGGATCACTACGGAGGGCGTACTGCACAGCTTGGCTCCGTCCGCTTGGGAGGACGGCGTCCTCGCCCCCGGCGCGGCCCGGCTCTGCAACTGGGGATCCTCGGCTTTTTGCTGGGGTTGGGGGTGATGGGGGGAGCTTGGTGGTACAGCATCGGGCCGCGGCAAACCCTTTCTTTGTACTGGCTGACCAGTGCTGACAATTCCATCTACTACGTGCAGCAGGAGCGCTCCCTGCGCGCTTTTGACACCCAAGAGGCCATTCGTCTGGCCTTGGAAGAGCTGATTGCCGGCCCCCGGGATCCCCACCTTGCCACCGCTATCCCCTCCCAGACGCGGCTGCTGGATGTGCGGGTGGAAGGCAACGATATTTTCCTCAATTTCTCTTCTGAATTCACGCAAGGGGGGGGATCCACGGCGATGATGAGCCGGATTGCGCAGGTGCTCTACACGGCCACCAGCCAGAACCCCGGCGCGCGGGTGTGGATCTCCGTCGAGGGGCGCGCCCTCGAGGTGTTGGGGGGGGAAGGGCTAATTATCGACCAACCCTTGACGCGGGCCTCGTTTGTGCCCAGCTTCCAGCTGCCGGCAGAACCTGAGGCGGAGCCGTCAGCCGTATCAGCCTCTTGAAACCCTTGAGACAAAGATCATGAACTGGTTGCAGCGGGTGGGCAGCAGTTTTCTCCTGGCCGGTCAGGTGATCTTGCACCTGCTGCAAGGCCGTATTCATCGGCGCAACACCCTGGAGCAACTGGCGACAGTGGGGCTGGAGTCGCTGCTGATTGTTTTGATCACGGCGGTGGTGATCAGCGGCGTTTTCACCATTCAGTTGGCACGCGAGTTCATCAATTTCGGGGCCTCTTCCCTCATCGGCGGGGTTTTGGCCATTGCCCTGGCCCGCGAGCTGACGCCGGTGGTGACGGCGGTGATCCTGGCCGGACGGGTGGGATCCGCCTTTGCCGCCGAGCTGGGCACCATGAAAGTCACCGAGCAGATCGACGCTCTGCTGTTGTTGCGCACCGATCCGGTGGATTACCTGGTGATCCCGCGGGTGGTGGCTTCAGGGCTGATGCTGCCGGTGCTCACCATCCTCTCCTTGCTAACCGGCTTAGTGGGAGGGATGATCATCTGCGCTTCGGTCTACAACATTCCTTCCGCGGTGTTTCTCACCTCGGCTCAGAATCTCCTGGCCCCTTGGGACTTGCTCGTCTGTTGTTTGAAGGCGATGGTGTTCGGGGCTCTGATCGCCATTGTCGGCTCCAACTGGGGCCTTTCCACCAGCGGCGGCGCCAAGGGGGTAGGGCGCTCCACCACCGATGCTGTCGTCACGGCGCTGCTGGGCGTGTTTGTTACCAACTTTCTGATCTCTTGGCTGTTGTTTCAGGGGCCGGGTAGCGCCCTCAGCCGCGCGCTGTAGTCGCGCCTGCCCACGCTGCCGCTAAGATGGGATCCCCTGCCCATTCTCCGGATCCATGCGAGTGGAATTTCAGATTTTGCGACAGTTGCCGCCGGAGCCACCCCGCTGGCAGTCTTTCTGGCTGGAGACATCCCCTGGCGCTACCATTCTCGATTGCCTCAACCGGATCAAGTGGGAGCAGGATGGCAGCTTGGCCTTCCGCAAAAACTGCCGCAACACCATCTGTGGCAGTTGTGCCATGCGCATCAACGGCAGGGCTGCTTTGGCCTGTGGCCGACAGGTGGGCGAAGAGCTGGATCCCCGCAGCCCTCAGCCCATTCGCATCGGCCCTTTGGGCAACCTGCCCGTCCTGCGGGATCTGGTGGTGGATATGCAGCCCTTCTGGAACGATCTCAGCCGGGTGGATCCCTTTGTCAGCACGGCGGGGCGCCGCATCCCGGAGCGGGAATTTTTACAGTTGCCTGCCGAACGGGAGCATCTCAACGCTGCCGGTGGCTGTATTCTCTGCGGGGCCTGCTATTCCGACTGCAACGCCAAAGAGGTGAACCCGGAGTTTGTCGGCCCTCATGCTTTGGCCAAAGCCAACCGCCTTGTCCAAGACAGCCGCGACAGCCGACGGGAACAACGCCTGCAAGCTCAAGATAGCTTGGCCGGCGTCTGGGGCTGTACCCGCTGCTGGAACTGCAACAGTGTCTGCCCGATGGGTGTAGCGCCCCTGGATCAAATCACCGAGCTCAAGCAAGGGATCCTCTCCCGAGACCAGACTCCTGTTTTGTCGGGCAACCGTTCTCGTGCCCAGGACATAGCCATCCGCCACCGCAAGACCCTGGTGCAACTGGTGCGCTCCGGTGGTTGGGTGGATGAGCGCCGCTTCGGCCTGCAGGTGGTGGGGCGGGAGGGGCTGCTCAGCTTGGTGCCTTTGGGGCTGCGCCTGCTGGCCAGGGGCAAATTTCCCTTGCGCTTCAAGCCCTCCTCAGGGACGGCGACGGTGCGGCGGCTGATCGATGCAGTCAGACAGGAAACGAACGGTGGCGCCGCGGATCCCTAAGCCCCATTTTTGAGATTTTCCTGGCCTGAGATCAGCCGGGCGCTCAGGATCTGGTCCCCTAGCTTGATCTTGCGCAGCACCTCGGTGCCCTCGGTAACATAACCGAATACGGCATAGCGGCCATCCATGAGGTTGAGGCCGGCAGGGGTGAGATCCGGCTCGGCCATGAAGATGAAGAACTGAGAAGAGGCGCTGTTGGGATCATCGGGATAGCGGGCCATGGCCACCGTCCCCTCAGCAGCAAAGGGCAGGGCCGGCTCTACATCCCACAGGCCCAGTTGATCGAAGGTCTGGCCGTAGCGGGGCACCACCTCGCCTTTGACCCGGATCTCCATCGGGATGGTGCGAACCTTGCCGGTGGCCGGATCCACATAGCCGTCGGCAGGGCCTGGGGGATCCCCCGCTTGCACCAGGAAGAAGTTCTCCACCCGGTCAAAGGTCAGGCCGTCGTAGAAGCCCCGCTGCACCAAATCGGCAAAGTTGCCGGCGGTGAGGGGGGCGCTATACCCATCCAGCGTGATCACCATGCGCCCGGCGGTGGTGTTCAGCTCCACTTCCGCCCGGCCCAGGAGCTGCGGCTTGTCGGCATATTCGGCAGGGATCGCGTAGGGAAAAGCCCCCACCCAGTGGTTTTCCAGGGATCCCAGCTCGTCTATGAGGCGGTCGTAGGCGGCGCGGGCCTCTTCTTTGCCCTTGGATTTGCGCTCCGTGGCCTGGCCGATGGTTTGCAACTCCTGGCGTAGAGCGGCAACTTCTCCAGCGGCGGCGGCAGCCTGCTCAGGGGGCAACTCCGCCAAGAGGGGATCCGTGTAGCGATCCAGAAGCCGCTCCACCTGGCGCACATCTCCCCGCACCGCCGACCAGCGGTTGTACTTCAGGTCGCTCTCAATTTTGGTGATGGCCTCATCGATTTCCCAGATCCGGCTGTCCTGGATGGGCAGCGCCCGCCGCAAGAGAGTACGCGGATCCGTAATGGCATCCCCTTGCGGCAGCGCCAGGGCCGGGATCCCACCCAGCCAAACCGCCCACAGCAACACAGCAGCTAAGACAAGCCGGAGCGATTTTCTCCCCCACTCCCACCGATTGCTGCCAACTGCGGATCCCTGCTGGGCACGCTGCGCCATATCCTCACCTGTTGCCGACACTGCTTTTGCTCTCAGCCTGGCATTCTACCGTTGCTGGCGGCAAGCGTTGCTGCAAGAGAAGAGAATGCAAAGGTCAAACGGCCAGGAACCGGCTGCATCCCCCTCCTACCTGGGAACGACGGCCTCA
>NZ_JANSJB010000103.1:0-8750 GCF_047462355.1 Synechococcus sp. H55.9
TGAATTCGTTGAATTGACGATGGGATCCCGACAGCTTTGACATACTCCCCACAGCCGTACAGTTTTTTCTGACTTCACGGAAGTTCTGTAGCCAATCCGGATCTTCACGACACAAGAGATAGATCTACATTGGCTTATTAGATAACGCTGGAAAAAGCTGTAGCTTGCTAGGGCTTACGATCCACCACAGGCAAACCGTCCAGCAATAGACAGGGTAATCACGGTGCTTTTTGTAAAGTTGCCGATCAGGAACGTGGGCTAAACGAAGTTTTTTGCTGAGCTCTATTTGGGTGAACCTCAATACCTGTGACCGCGAAATCGCAGTAAAGACCTTGCCCATTCTCGCCACACAGGTAGTGGAAAATTGCGCGAGGATTGCTAAACTTGGGCTCGGAGTAGTGTGAAAAAGGTGTAACCATGCCCAAAAGCAGTTCTAGTCCTATTCGGGAAAAACAAAACCCAGAGGGAGTGCGTATCAAAACCAAGATTATGTCTTGGCCCAGGAAACTGTTGGCGTGGGGCCATATAGCCTACTGGGAGGCGTCCGGGTTGATGTTGCTCGGGATCCTGCTGATCGTTTACCGCTGGCGGGGTACCCTGCTGATGTTGATCAATCCCGGCTACGTGAATGTGGCTTTGTTGGCCGGGCTATGCCTGCTGGGCTTGGGGATTGGCCGTTGGCAAGGAGCGAAAGTCGCCTCTTCTGAAGCCCACGCCTCGCTGTTGGGACCGCAGCTGGGCGCAGGACTGCTGATCCTGACGGCACTGCTGGGGTTTTGGGTCGAGCCGCGACCGCTCTCCAGCCAAACTGCCCTCAACCGAGGGGTATCTCCCTACCTGGGGGTATCTCGTAGCCAGCCGCAGGCTTTTCGTCCCAAGCTCGACCCGCGTCAGCGCACTCTGCTGGATTGGGTACGCACCTTGGATGTCTACCCGGATCCCTACACCTACACAGGGCAGCCGGTGCGGGTACAGGGGTTCGTCGTTCCCGACCCGCGGCCCGACCACTTTGTTATCGCTCGCTTTTTGGTCAGTTGCTGTGCTGCCGATGCCTACCCTGTGGGCTTGCCGGTGCGCTGGCCAGAGGCAGAACAGTTAACTGCCGATAGTTGGCTGCGTCTGGAGGGACGCATGGCCGTAGAGCGGCGGGATGGCCAATCTCAGTTGGTGATCGTCGCCGAGCAGGTGGAGCCAATACCGGTGCCGGCCAATCCCTACGCCGACGAGTAGGCTAGATATCGGTTTCGCTTAGTTTGCTGCTCATGTAATCGAAAGGCTCGGCCACAAAGCTGTAGTCTTCGCCGGAGCCGAGCAGCTCCAGGGTGCGGGTTTTCATGTTTTGGATCCCAATCACCGTCGGGGCGATGGGCACGCCGAGGGAGTTGTAAGTTTCCCGCAAGCCGGCCAAGACTCGCTCATCCAAGACGCTGTTGTCGGCAGCCACCAGCGCATAAGAAGCGTAGCGCAGGAAGTAGTCCATATCCCGCAAACAGGTGGCGTAGCGGCGGGTGGTGTAGGCGTTGCCGCCCGGACGGATCAGATCCGGCACCTGGGCAAACATAGCTGCGGCAGCCGTCTTGACAATGTCCACCGAGTTGAGATTAATCACCTGCACTGCCTTGATGCGCCGCAGCCCTGAATCGTAAAAAGCTTTGAGCGCATCCATCGCATTCCGGTCCAAGTAGCGGCCCGCCAGGTCGTAGGTTTTGATCAGTGTGGTTACGGCATCCCGCATATTCTCAACTCCGTTCCTGTAACTCTATGTAAAAGTAGCTTGAGATGCAAAAGTGAGAAAAGATTGAGAAGAGATTTTGTCGGCAACGTCCAAAGGCCACCCTTGGAAAATCGAGCCGGAGCCCAACAACGGCAGCGCTCCGAGCTCCCCACTTGCCCCCAGAAGTTTAGCATGCAGGGGGTTCTTTCCCGCCGAGACAATGGCCAATGTTGTTACGAAAATGTAATGTTTCTGCAACTAGGGATCCGGCGGCAACACCCGCAGCGGCCTGAGCTGACCTGCTTGGCTGTGCCCCAAGCCCAAAAATTCCCCCTCTCTGCTCATGACCCGCAAGGTCTCAGCACCGGCCTGAGCAGGATCCAGGGGAATGGCCTGACCTTGCCGCCAGCGCTGGGCCTCAGCCGGAGATAGGGATACTGAGTCCCAATCGCGAAATCCCCACTCAATCGGCAGCAGGGCGGCGGCGGGATCGGCGGATCCCTGCCATTGCTCCAGGGGCAGGCTCTCCTGGACGCGAAAGGGGCCACTTTGCAGCCGTCGCAGGCGGCTCATCAAGCCTCCGCAACCCAATTTCTCCCCCACGTCGCGGGCGAGGGCGCGGATGTAGGTGCCGGGGCCACAGGCAATCTCCAGGTCCACTTCCGGGAAGTTGCCGGGGCGCCAGCCCAGGATCCGCAGGTGCCGAATCACTACTCTCCGCGGCTCCAGCCCCAGTTCTGAGACCTCTGCCCCGGCCCGCGCCAGCTCGTAGAGCTTTTTCCCCTGCCGCTTGATGGCGCTGTAAAGGGGCGGCACCTGCTCAATCTCGCCGACAAACTCCCGCAAACAGGCCGCCACCTGCTCGCAGCTCAGCTCCGGACAAGGGGATCCCACCTGGATCTGCCCCTCGGCATCGTCGGTGTCGCTGCGCTGCCCGAAGCGGAAGGTGGCCCGATAGACCTTATCCCCCGGCAGAAAGGCCAAAAAGCGCGTCGCCCGCCCCACGGCAATGGGCAAAACCCCCGTCGCCGCCGGATCCAAAGTGCCGCCATGCCCCACCCTGCGGGTGCGCAAGACCCGCCGCACCACCGCCACACAGTCGTGGGAGGTAAGCCCTGCTGGTTTATCCAGGTTGAGAAAGCCCTCCAGGGATCCCATGCCAGGCATCAACTTGCATCAACCAATAATTAAGATTTGTAACCGAACTGCCGCAGCGCTTAACATGGGGTTAACTTCCGTCTGCGAGTTTGAAGCACCCATGGCTCAGTCTTACCTGCTTTCTCAGCCTATCTGGCAACGCCTGTTGATGATCGCCCCCTTTTTCCTGTGGGGTTCGGCGATGGTGGCGATGCGGGATGCCCTCTCTGAGACCACCCCTCTCTTTATCGCCATTCTGCGGCTCTTGCCGGCTGGGATCCTGGTTTTGGCCTTTCGGCTTTGGCAGGGACGGGCCGCCGGGGTGTCTCAACCCTGGCATCCGCAGGGGCGGCGGGGGTGGCTGTGGGTCTTGGCCTTTGCCCTGGTGGACGGCACCTGTTTTCAGGGATTTTTGGCGCAAGGGTTGAGAGAGACCGGCGCCGGGCTGGGATCCGTGCTGATCGACTCGCAGCCGCTGGCGGTGGCTCTGATGGCCACCTGGTTTTACCGCGAGCGGATGGGAGCGCTGGGCTGGCTGAGCTTGGGGATAGGGGTGGTCGGCATCGGCCTGATCGGCTTATCTGGCGGGGGATCCCTGCAGTTGGGGGCTGGCGTCGTCTGGATGTTGCTGGCATCCCTGTCGATGGCCATCGGCACCGTGATGATGCCCAAGGTGGCGGAGGTGGCGGATCCGGTGTTGGCGACGGGCTGGCACATGGTGTTGGGCAGCCTGCCCTTGATCCTGCTCTCGGCGCTAACAGAAAGCGAGCAATGGCAGCACCTGAGCGGTGCCCACTGGCTGGGCCTGCTCTACGCTTCGGTGATGGGAAGCGCTGTGGCCTATGCCCTCTTCTTCTATTTCGCCTCCCAGGAGAACCTCACCGAATTCAGCTCCCTGACCTTTCTCACCCCCATCTTCGCCCTGCTGTTCGGCAGCACCTTCTTGGGGGAATCGCTGACGCGGCTGCAGTGGTTGGGAGTGGGTATCACCCTGGTCTGCGTGTATTTGATCAACCACCGGCAAGAATGGCAGGAGCGCCTGCGCTTGGCCTGGCCAGGGATCCTCTCGGAGCTGGGCCTGGAGTTCAGCACCGTCGAGATCCGCGATGGCAACCGCGACTAGCAGGGATCCCTTAGGGGGGTAGGAACCCCATTGCCTCTCGCACCCTTTGCAGCGTTGGCTCGGCAACAGCGCGAGCCTTGGCAGCATTTTCCCGGATCAGCGCCAGCAGATAGTCGGGGTTGTTGCAGAGATCCCGGTAGCGCTGCTGAATGGGCTCTAGGGCAGCGATGATGCTGTCTGCGAGGAGAGGCTTGAACTGTCCCCACCCCATCTCGGCACACTCAGCCGCCACCGCCTCCTTGCTTTTTCCAGAGGTGAGCATGTAGATCGTCAGCAAATTGTGGGCTTCAGGACGAGCCGGATCGTCAAAGACAATGCCCCGAATGGGGTCGGTCTTGCATTTTTGGATCTTCTTGCGGATGGTATCCGGGTCATCCAAGAGATGAATGCGGCTGAGATCCGAGGGATCCGACTTGGACATCTTGCGCGTGCCATCGGTCAAGCTCATGATCCGCGCCCCCTGTGGGCGAATCAGGGCCTCTGGGATCACAAACACCTCGCCAAAGCGGTCGTTAAAGCGGCGGGCAATATCCCGACACAGCTCAATATGCTGCCGCTGATCCTCCCCCACCGGCACATACTTGGGCTGGTAGAGCAAAATATCCGCCGCCTGCAAAATCGGGTAGCTGAACAGGCCAACGCTGGTCTCCTCTCCCTGTTTTTCTTTTTTCTCCTTGTATTGGATCATGCGCTCCGCCCAGTTCATGGGGGTGATGGTGTTGAACAGCCAGGCCAGCTCCGTATGGGCAGGCACGTGGGACTGCACGAACAGCACACAATGCTCCAGGCTGAGGCCACAGGCCAAATAAAGGGCAAACAGCGAGCGGGTGCGCTCCCTCAACAGCTTGGGATCCTGAGGGACGGTGATGGCATGTTGATCCACAATGCAAAAAAAGTTCTCGTAGTGCTCCTGCTCGGCCACCCAATTTTTAATCGCCCCCAAGTAATTGCCCAGGTGCAACTCGCCAGAGGGCTGAATGCCAGAGAGGGTGCGCGGCTTAGCCATAGGAAAAGCAGATCTCAAATGCCAACAAGACAAGAGCAAGGAAAGTCTTTATCAGGATACCAAGAGAGGCGCAACCCGTTGGTTCATGATGGATAGAAGACGCCCAGCCCAACACCAT
Source organism: Synechococcus sp. H55.9 (assembly GCF_047462355.1). Classification (NCBI taxonomy): domain Bacteria; kingdom Bacillati; phylum Cyanobacteriota; class Cyanophyceae; order Synechococcales; family Synechococcaceae; genus Synechococcus; species Synechococcus sp. H55.9. The sequence goes on from NZ_JANSJB010000103.1 coordinate 5,099, forward strand.
GTCAGACTCGGAACCCGAACTGTTGCGTGCCGCCAACCACTATGTGCTGCTGATCCCGGGCTTGCCGGAGCAATTTCTCAGCCCTGAGGAATTGCAGGAGTTCCTCGTGCGGCTGTTGCAAGAGCACCCCCACCTGGTGGATGCAGATCTGGCCCGCTACCCCACCCCCCAAGCGCAGGCGCAGCGGCTGATCGACACCGCCTGTGAAGTCGAGGTTTCCCCCGGCGAAACCCTGCAGTGGCATCCTGTGCGCCTGAGCAAGCGCCCCTCGATACCGCCTTGACAGACCAGGGGCTCGTTTGTGAAACCAACGGGGCTGTGTTTCGGATCCCGCCTTGGACGTGATACAACGCAAGAGAGAAATCTTTAGTCCCAAGTTCTAAAAGGGGTCAGCCATGCCGCGCAGCATGAAGAACGACAACTTCATCGACAAAACCTTTACCGTCATGGCCGATCTGATCCTGAAACTGCTGCCGGGGGTGAGTTCTGAGCAAAAGAAAGCTTTTGCCTACTACCGGGATGGCATGGCCGCTCAGAGCGAAGGGGAATACGCCGAGGCTCTGGAAAACTACCGAGAAGCCCTCACCCTGGAGCAAGGCGAAGAGGATCGTAGCTACATCCTCTACAACATGGGCCTGATCTACCAAAGCAACGGCGAACTGGACAAGGCCCTGGAGTACTACCACCAAGCTCTGGAGTTGAACCCACGACTTTGTTCTGCCCTGAACAACATCGCTGTGTTGCTGCATCATAAAGGCGAGCAGAGCCTGCAGGCCGGAGATGAAGAAACGGCAGAGGCCCTGTTTGACGAGGCCGCTCAATACTGGATCCGCGCCATTCGCATTGCCCCCAACAACTACATCGAGGCCCAAAACTGGCTGAAAACCACCGGGCGCGCCAACCTCGAGTTGTATTGAGTCTGCCTGCCAAAGGACTCTGTACCACCAACGCGAACGGTTGCTCTCAGCCACCTTAAGCTAAGTTAATGATCTGCGCGCCGGGGGGAAGGATGCTGAAACGGGAAGGGGTACAACATGTCGCTCACTTGGCTCGTCTGGAGCTAACCGAGGAGGAAGAGATCCAGTTCACCGAGCAACTGGCAGACATCTTGGCCTACGTGGAACAACTGAAAGAGCTGAATACGGAAGGGGTGGAGCCCACCTTCCATGCCCTGGACATGGAGCTGCCCACCCGCCCCGATGAAGTCGAGCCCTATCCGGATGTCGAAGGGATCCTGGCCAACGCTCCCGACCGGGCGGATGTGTTCTTCAAAGTGCCCCGCATTCTGGACGCAGAAGACTGACGTCGCCAGATTACCTTAGGCTGGCCCAAGGGAGTAGGGGCGTGGTAGGGGCCGCCGGACAGCATTGTGGGTTACTCAATAAAGCAACGGAGAGGGTGGGATTCGAACCCACGGTGGCGTGAACCACGGCAGTTTTCAAGACTGCTTCCTTAAACCGCTCGGACACCTCTCCAATTCTCTGGGATCCCCAAACCCTATTTATGCTACGCAATTGGCTTCAGGTTGTGCAATTGTACTCCGCACCGAGTAGCGCGATGGGCGGGAAAGCAGGCCATGGCATGGTTTAGCATAGCAACGCTCGCCTTGGCCCAGGCCGCCCCAGCAGGGATCCCTCAGCCTGCAACTGCTGCTATGCTACGGGACAAGTAGGCGGATCCCTTGTCGCTATGGCCTCGCGTCGTTCCAAGTTGGTTTTGGATCCCGGATCAGAGGTGGAGGGGGGGCGTCTCTTAGCCCTGAAAAACCAGATTGAGGCAATCCTCTACCTGAAGGGGCAGCCGTTGGCCCTATCGGCGCTGGCTCAATTGGCCCGCTGCAGCCGCGATGAGGCCTATGATGCGCTGCTGGAGTTGATGGAAGACTATGCTCACCGCGACTCTGCCCTGGAAGTATTGCAGGTCGGGGAGGGGTTTGCCCTGCAGTTGCGAGAGCCGTTTTTGGAGCTGGCCAACCAGCTCTTGCCCCCCGAAATCGGGGTGGGCGCTGCCCGTACCTTGGCGACCATCATCCTGCGGGGGCCCCTCTCCCAAGCCGAGTTGGTAGAGTTGCGCGGTCAGGGCGCCTATCAGCATGTGGCAGAGCTGGTGGAGAAAGGCTTTATAACCCGCTACCGCAAAGAAGGCAGCCGCTCCCCCTGGTTGCGGGTGACGGATAAGTTTCATCGTTACTTTACGGTAGACAAGCTGGCCAATCCCTTCCCCGAAGAATAAACTTCCCGCAACGCGGCCAGCGATTCATTCGTTCCCTTTTGCCAGCCCTGCCCGAACGGCATCCAAAAACTGACGGGCGGTGCGACCGGAAAAGCCGTTTTGCTGCTGCGCCCAGATCAGGGCCCGGCGACGCAGGGCCGCCAAAGATTGAGCGAAACCCAGCCGCTGCGCCAAGTGTTCTACAGTTGCCAAGTAATCGTCTTGAGTGAACGGAGGGAAGGTGAGGGTGAGGCCAAAGCGATCCTGCAGCGACAGCTTTTCCTGCACCGTATCCCAGGCGTGGACTTCTTGATCTTGGGGGTTGGGGCGGTCGGCGAAAAACTCGCGGACCAAATGGCGGCGGTTGCTGGTGGCATAGAGGCGGACGTTGGGCGGCGGCGCGACGAGATCCCCCTCCAGGAGCACCTTGAGCTGCTTGAACTCGGTTTCGTCGGCCTCGAAGGAGAGATCGTCCACAAACAGCACAAAGGGCAGCCCCTGTTTCCTCAGCTCCGCCAAGATCTCCGACAATTGCATCAAGTCAGTTCGTCTCAGCTCCAGAAGGCGCAGCCCCTGAGGGCCGTAGCGGCGCAACAAGGCCTTCACCAACGAAGACTTGCCGGTGCCCCGCGCCCCGTAGAGCAAGACATGCAAAGCCAGATCCCCCCGCAGCAGCGCTTCGGTGTTGGCGGCCAACTGCTGCTTCTGCCGTTCGTAGCCGTAAATCTCATCCCAATCGGGTAGGTCGGGAGCCGGGATCCCTTCTAGCCCTGCCGGCCCCCAGCGAAACGCCCAATAGCGAGCACAGATTCCTACCCCTCTTTGGCGGTAGTGGGCGATCAACGCCTCCAGGCTCAGGCCCCAATCGGCAAAAGAGCGCGGATCCCAGCCGGCGCAGTCACTGTCCCCATCCGGCCAAGGGATCCCCAGGCCCAGCGCCTGCATCTGCTCTTCGATGAGCTCCTGGCTCTCGGCCAGGATCTGTAAGCAGCGGAGATCGTGCCGTGCTGCTTGCAAAAGGGGTGTCGGGATCTCCCCACCTCGCAGCGCCGCGCGGGCAAAGGGGTTGTCCGCCCAGCGGATCTCCTGGATCAGCCACTCCCGCCAGCTCAGGTTTTGCTGGGCCAAAAGCTCAAACCAGCGCCCGTAGGCCGCCCAGCAAGGCAGGGGATCCCCGGCCATCAACTGCTGGATCAGCTCCTGCCAGCCCAGGGCTAGGGGATGGGCGCAGATTTCTCGAAACAGCAACAGCTTGGCCGCCGCTTCCGCCGCTTCTTCGAGGGGAGTCATCGCTGTGGTTGAGATTGGGCATAGTCGCTATGTTGCCGCGATAACGGCAGTGCAGTAAAGCCTTGCAAGACAAGGTTGGTTTTCTGGCTCATCCCCATCGTTGGCGTAGTGTGCCGGCGGCAGGGAGAATCGCCAGACGGGGGGAGTCTCT
>NZ_JANSJB010000104.1:0-2216 GCF_047462355.1 Synechococcus sp. H55.9
GAACCACCAGATGGACATTGTTGTAGGGTTAAGAAGAGCTTTTTACTGCCGTTGAGATTGCCATGAGCCAAAAGCTGCTGTTTGTGTGTCTGGGCAACATCTGCCGTTCTCCTGCTGCCGAAGGGATCACCAACTACTTGCTGCAGAGCAGCGGCCACGAAGAAGCCATTATCTGCGATTCGGCAGGTACAGCCGCCTATCACATCGGCAGTCCCCCAGATCGCCGCATGCAACAAGTTGCCCAGCGCTATGGACTGGAGCTGCACGGCCAAGCCCGGCAAATTCATCCTTTGGATCTGCGGGAGTTCGACCTGATCCTGGCTATGGATCGGCAAAATTATCGCGATATCCTCAGCCTCGATCCCCAGAGAAGATATGCCGACAAGGTGCGCTTAATCTGTAGCTACTGTCGTTCCCACACCGATGAAGAAGTTCCGGATCCCTACTACGGGGGCGAGGCTGGGTTTCACTACGTGATCGAGCTGCTCTGGGATGCCTGCAGCGGCATACTGGAATCCCTGATCCCCGGGATCCAATGCCCGCCGCTGCCCAGCCGCACCTGAACGTAATCGATCAAGAAAACAACTACCACCTGAGCAGATTAAAGCTCTCCATGTCGATGGTGGCCCGGTTGCGGTAGATCCCCAACACAATGGCCAAGCCCACTGCCGCCTCGGCAGCCGCCACGGTGATGACGAACACCGAAAACACCTGGCCGCGAATCAAGCTGGAGTCAACAAAGTTGGAGAAGGCCATAAAGTTGAGGTTCACCGCGTTGAGCATCAGCTCAATCGACATCAACACCCGAATGGCGTTGCGACTGACGATCAAGCCGTAGATGCCGATGCAGAAGAGAACTGCCGCGACCACCAAGAAAAACTGCAGTTGCAACATCCCAAGAGGCTCCAGTGGATACAGATGAGAGGGGTGTGAGGAAGACCTTGAGCTGTATGGCCGAGAGCAGACAGCCTTAACGGGTGCTCACCAGCTCTGCTGGGCGTTCCGACTCCGATTCCAGCCGGGGCCGAGCCCGCTCCAGCAAGCTGAGATCCCCTTCTTGGGCTTGGGGGATGACAAACTCTCGACGCGCCAGCACAATGGCCCCGATCAACGCCATCAGCAGCAAAACAGAAGCCAGCTCAAACGGCAACAGATAATCGCTAAAGAAATGCCCGCCAATCACCAGAGCACTGCTCGTGGGCTGGATTGGCTCCAACTGCCAGGGGGTATTCAAGGCCATTGCCGTCAGGAGGGCAAACAGCCCCAAACACACCGCCGCCGTCACCCCATTGCGCAGCCAGCCCAGTTTCAGAGGAGCAAAGGTGTAGCGCCGGTTCACCAACATGATGGCGAACAGGATCAACACATTGACCGCGCCGACGTAGATCAACACTTGGGCGGCAGCCACAAAATCGGCATTCAAGAGAAGGTACAGCCCGGCCATGCTCAGGAAAACGCCCCCCAATAGAAAGCCGGAATAGACGATGTTAGGGGCCCAAACCACTCCCATGGCAAAGCCGATGGCCATCGCCGAGAGCACCCCAAAGGTAACCAGTTGCACGCCTTCTGCAAGGGTCATGGGATCTTCGTCCTTAACAAATCGCTATCGCTGCTCCCTTACCACTCTACTGTCCCGGCGGATTTAAGAGAAGCCCAACTCCCTTGTTCAATCGATAGAGAAATCTCTAGAGTTGGGTCTCACCAACTGCCGCCTGCTCCGTCGCCGTGGCTGCTGCCGCCCCCGAAGTTTCTATCTCGGTCTCTGGTGTCATAATCGCTGTCATCAGGCTCTTGGACTTCAACTTCTCGCTCCGTTCGGTATTGGCAGAGAGGGCAAGTCAAGGTTTCTCGTCTGAAGGTGTAGGGATAGATGTTTCTCCTAATAATCTCGGTTTGGAGATCAAGGGTAAGAGCTTGACACTGAGGGCAATAAAGGTGGCGATAAGATTTATTTTCGCGCACGACCACGGCCATCCCCTGACAGGCGGGGCAAAACCAGCCGTAGTAGCGGGCTCTGCGCCGGCTTTTGGCCAGGCGATGCGCTGGGGGAAGTTGCCCATCGAGAATTTGGGGCTGGATGGGGCGCATGGGCCGACCGCAGCTTTGACACACCACCGGCTGAAACGGGATCCCACGCTTCGAGCCCAAGATGCCGTCGGTGGTCACAACTGCCAGGAAGGGCAGCACCAGTACCAGCCAGTTACCGCTGGCCGACA
>NZ_JANSJB010000104.1:2316-3823 GCF_047462355.1 Synechococcus sp. H55.9
ACCCGCCGATCCCCTACCGAGATGAGAAACAACACGCCGTTGTTGCGACCGGCCTTGCCAATGCCCCAGTAGTTAAATAGCTGCGTGGTGAACGCTTTCGGCGTGGCATATCCCTGAGTGTTGGGTACCGTCACCACCGCCATCTCGGCACTGGTGCGCTGCTCAAGCTGGGTGAGGAGACGGTTCAGCTCGTTTTCAGTGCTGCTGCTGAGGATGTCGGCGGTGTCGGAAACCCATCCTCCATACTGGCGGCGGGGGTTGGGCACTTGTTCGAGGGTAATTGCCCAAGCAGGCTGCGGGATCCACAGCGATACACTGAGCAAGACTGCCGCCCAAACTTTTGGCATGGCTCACCTGGCTGAGCGCTGCCTTGGTTTTAGCACAGCCCCTTCGGATGGAGATGCATTTGCAACACGGAACTGTCTAGAGGCGTCTTGACAGCGCCTTTACGAGCTCGTTTGTGGACTGCGTAAGAATCCCCCCCCTTTAGGCGGTGGGAGTGTCAAGAACGCAACCACTTCCAAAGTTATCCCGAATACCAATGAGACGAACACCCCCTCACCCCTAACCCCTCTCCCAGAGGGAGAGGGGGGAAGTGGATCTTGCCGTTCTCTATCACTCAGGGTCAGCTATCCCCGCCGGATCCTCCCAGTGAAGCGGATCCGGCCAGGTTTCTTCTTGCCATTCCACCTCAAAGCACTCTTGGGCCATTTGGAGAAAATGTTCGATCAGTTCAGGGATCCCCGGCGCTGTGGGGCAAAGGTCGTACACGCCAATCACCTGAGAGCCGGGCAGGTATCGTTCCCACAGCTCGAAATTGGGCCGCAACAGCAGGGATCCCTGTTGCAGGATCCCCCAGGGTTGCCACAGTTGGGCGTTGCCCATCAGCTTTTTGCCCTGCCAGCTCAGATCGGCGCGGGTACGGGCGGCGAAGCAACTGACTTTGTTGTGGTAGCCCGGGTCTGGGGTTAGGCGGTTCTGGCCAGCAGGTCGGTCGTGAGCAGAAACGCGTGGATCCACCGCAATGCCCAGCGCCGCCAGGCCCTCTACCCAAAAGCGGCAGCAGAAGTCGTACACGCAGGCCCGCTGCAAACGGGGCAGCCGACGTTGGAGGTAAGAAAGGGGCAGCACCAAGCTGTAGGTCAGCTCCGCTGCCTCTTCAGCCGCCTGGTGCAACACCGCCCGTCCGCCGGTGGGCCGGCGCACCACTGGGATCCCTGGCGCTGAATCGGGCCAGGCCTGGTGCCGCCCTAGGGAGAGGGTGAGCCGATCCCAGCCGTAGAAGCGCAAACAGGGCCTGGGAGCATGGCGCAGCCGCTGCAAAAGCCAGGCATCTTGTTCCATCTGCCAGCCGCCAGGAGCCACGCGATAGGGCAGCCAAGCTCCCTGGGATCCCATCTCAAGTGGGGGGAAACTCTGCTCGCAGCGGCTCGTCGTATTCATCGGCCAGGCTGGCGACAATGGTGACGGCCCGCGAGATCTCGCCCGCACTGATCCCCTCGAGAGT
>NZ_JANSJB010000104.1:3923-8687 GCF_047462355.1 Synechococcus sp. H55.9
GTGTCGCTCCAATTTTTCTCCAGCAGCTTCTGCATGAGCTTAGCCGGCTCCGCCACCGGCAGAGAGAGAACGGGAGACCACACCAACAGAGTATCTTCGGGGGATTCGCCGCTCAGGTGGACGAACACTTCCGCAGTGCCGTAGGTGAATTTCCAGGTGTGACCCTGCTCGTGGTTCTCGTAGGCGGCATCTTCCTTGAGGCTGGAAACCACCGCCGAGACGACCTCAACATAGCGAACAGGTTCCTCCAACACCGGAAAAACCTCTGGAGAACGGTCAATGAGCGGCTCGCTGTAGGCCATGATCTTTCCCCTACTCCCTGTCTAACCACCTTAACTATACTGCCTAGCCCTCCCACCTACCTGCCATGCTGCCGGATCCGGCTCAGGCCAGAATAGGACTGTTCGCGGTTAGGAAGGTTGCCTATGCCCCAGATTGACGTTCAAGGACGCACCCTCACTTGTGAGGCGGGCGCCAACCTGCGCCAGGTGCTGCTGCAAGCCGGGATCCCGCTCTACAACCCGCCGGCTCATATCCTCAACTGCCGCGGTCTGGGCACCTGTGGCACCTGTGCCGTACAGATCGAAGGGGCTGTTTCCCCCATGGGCTGGCGAGAACGGGCCCGCCTGTCTTTGCCACCCCACCAACTCCCGTCCACTGCGGCGGCCCAGGGCGGCAACGGGCTGCGCTTGGCCTGTCAGGTGCAGGTGCTGGGAGATCTCAAAGTCACCAAATGGCCGGGCCTGTGGGGACACCGGATCCCGCCCGCCTCTCAAACCTAAGGATTCTAAAAAAACCTGAGGGAAGCCCTATGGAAGCTCCATCCCACCCCTCCCAAAAGGCTGTCGGCATTGTGGGAGCCCTGCCGGAAGAAGTGGCCATGCTCACCCAAGCAATGGAGATCCATTCTGTCCATACCCATCTGGGGCGGCAGTTCCATCAGGGATCCCTGGCCGGACAACCGGTGGTGGCGGTTCAAGGAGGGGTGGGCAAGGTGCGGGCGGCAACTACGGCAGCCCTGTTGGTGGCCCACTTCCCTTTGCGGGGCATCATCTTTACCGGCGTGGCCGGGGCCTTGGCCGATCACCTACAGATGGGAGATGTGGTGCTGGCCCACACTGCCATCGAGCACGATTTCGGCACCGGACGGCCCGAAGGCTTTGTCCTGGGGATCGACTTTATTCCCGAGCTGCGCCACCCCCTGGCTGAGGCCGACAGTGCCCTCTACGACTTAATCGTGGCCCACCCGGAGCGGATCCCTCTCCACCCTCTGCAAGGTCGGGATCCCATCATTTATCAAGGCTTGGTGGCCACCGGCGATGTGTTCGTGGCCGACGCCAACCTACGCCGCCAAATCCGCGAGCGCACCGGGGCTCTGGTGGTGGAGATGGAAGGGGCGGCTGTGGTGCGGGTGGCACAAGAAGCCGGGATCCCTTGTCTGCTGGTGCGCTCGGTCAGCGATGCAGGAGACGACGCCGATTTCTTGAGCTTCTTTCAGACGGCGGCGCTCAATTCGGCGGCAATCGTCCACACGGTTCTGCAAAGCCTGCCCCAGACCTTGCTGTAGCCCGGCTGGACAGAGCAGAGGAGGAGTTGGGCTTGGCCGCGCTCACGTCAGTTGTTCATCTCCCGCTCCAGCTTGGCCATCGCGATCTGGCTTTCCAAGCGGGAAATGCCCTCGCGGATAGCTGTCGCCTGGGCCTCAACCTCGTCCAGGGAGCGACGAACCGCCTCTGCGGCACTCATGTGTTGGTTCCGCTGCACCAAAGCCTGGCGCGCCAGTTCGTCCTGGTCATGTTGGCTGGCCTTCTCGGCTCTGACAAACCAATCCTCAGCCTTTTGCAGCAGTTGATCGTACTGCCGTTCCAGTTGTTTGCAGCTGGCCAGCGTTGTGGCCAGGCTGCGCCGCAGTTGTTTCAGATCCCGCTCCATCTGGCGGATGCTCGCGTTTTTCTGGCGAGGCTTTTTCCACAACACTTTGCTCAGGCCCACCATCACCACTGCTGTGGCAATGCCCACGCCCGCTGCCGCTGCCGGGTTTTCCCGCAGGAAGGAGCCGTCCAAAACGTTGGATCCCGCAAAGGCCGAGGTTTGCGCGGCTGTCTCCCGAAACTCCCAGGGCATCACCGGATTGCGTTGCTGCCAAAAACCTCGGCGCGCCGCCTGGGCCAATTCTTGAGCTTCCAGGTAGCGCTCCCGGTTGGCCCCGTACAAAAAGCGCTCGTAAACCGCCGCCTGCCCCTGGCGCAACATCTCCAAATTCACCAAGCCCTCAGAGTTGTACACCTGGGCAATGTGCAGCCCTTCCGGCGTGACGTAGAGGGTATCCACCTGCACCAGGGATCCCGGCGGCAGCAGGCTTTGCAAAGCCTCTTGTGAGAGCCGCCCCCAGCGTCCCTGCGTCAGCTCCGGCGCATCCACATAGGCAAGGCGAAAACGGGTGGGCCTGCCGTTCAAGTCTGCCCAAAAGGTGTCCCCATCCACCACCGACCGTACTCGCGCTGTCGCGGAAGATTGGGCCGCTGCAGGGAGGACAAACCAAGTGCCCGAAAGGACAGCCGCCGTCATCAGGAGAGAAGTTCTTGAGGCCATGGGGATCACTCCTAATTGTGCAGAACAACAAAAGTTAAGAAATAATAAGAAATGGGGAGGCTGCGGGAACCCGCCAAAAGCCTGAGGCGTCTTCGCAGACTGGCAGAAGCAAATGGGCTGCTGCTTCCTCGGAAAGAGGCGCCAGAGCCAATAACTCACCCGCGTCAGAGAAAGCAACTTCTCCGACGCGGAGCTTGCCCTTCTGCAAAAGTCGGCTCCCAGGATGAGAATTTGGGTTAGAGTCTAGCTCACCTCTTGGGGCAACGTCACAACCCTAGATGGCAATCTTTGTCCAGTTAGCTTAAAGAGTTTCCCTGACTGGTTCCCGCCGCGGGTGGCACGGTGGCAGCACGCTGGGACCTCTGTACCAACAAGTCTGGGAAGCGTGAAGCCCGTACGCTATCGGTTCGCGCAGCGTGCTGTAAGCCATGTTGTGTTGACTCAACGAAGATGAGGGTCGGGAGTGCGTCACTGGATTGGAATCACAGGCGCAAGCGGTAGGGCTCTTCCTCAAGTCCACTGGGCAGAGGCGGCGGGAGAATCTCGATCTCGCCCGTGGGCAACGTGCGCAGCACCGTCCCCAATTGGGTCAGTTGTTCCAGAACAAACTGGCGGGTATCCCGGTCGCTGGTGGCGTTAAACACGCTTAGCCAGACATCGAAGCGGGAGCGGCGGCTGAGGGGGCTGCGGGCGATGTTGTCCCCCAGTTGGCGAAAATCGTCACCGGGCAAGCCCACCTGTTCCCGCCAGGCGGCGGCTTGGTAGTAGTCGCGGCGGCCCGCTTCCGCATCCCCCAAAAACATGAAGTTGATCAGGGCGCGATCCACGTAGAGCCGCCAGGCGTCGGGGTTGTTTTGGGGGTTAAACTGCTGCAGGCCGCGATCCAAAATCTCGACGGCTTTTTCCGGCTGGCCAGCCTGATAGGTCAACACCAAGCTGGAGAGGCGGTAGCCTAAGAAGAAATTGGGATCCAGCCGCAGCATGTGGTCGAAGTACTCGTAGGCAAGGCCGTAGCCGGTTTGGGCGCGAGCAGGGGCGTCGCCGTAGTACTGGATCAGCTCCAGCCACAGCCAGGAGGCGCCCAGGTTGCGGTAGCCCAGCCAGCCCAGGGTGGTGGCCAGGGCAATGTTGCGGTTTTTGCGGGCCTCGGCATTTTCCAGGGCCTCTAGATTGATTCGCTCCAGCATCGGCACCTGCAGCCGTACCACCAGGATCCCGCACAGCAGCGCCCCGCCCACGGCGGCCAGGGTACCTGTCAGGGAGAAACGGGAGCGGCGACGGGGCAAAGCAGCAGCAGTCATGGCCAGTTCTCAGCAGATCTCTATTGCTCGGCAGCGCCGCCGCGACCAGCGGCTAGACTCAATCATAGCGATGGCCTTGCTTCTCTCGATCTCCCTTGCACTTTTCCCCTGCCGATGACCAGATCTGCTCTCTCGGCTGCAGACCGGGCCCTCAGCCTCTACGAGGCCCTGCCCTACCCCAATGTGCCCCTCTCCCAGTCGGCCCGCAATGCCTTGGGGGAGATGTTCAAGATGAGCTATACCACCGCCCAGTACCTGCGCACCCACATGCTCGTCCCGTCAGAGGGCAAGGTGATGCTTAACGCCGGCTGTGGCTCCGGCTGGGAGACGCTGATGATGGCGGAGGCCAATCCGGGCGCCCAGATTGTGGCTTGTGATCTGTCGCCGGCTTCCGTCAAGCTCACCGAGGAACGCCTGCGCCGCCACGGCTTCACCGATGTCCAGTGCTACGTCCTCAACGTGCTGGAGCTGGATCGCCTGGGGATCCAGTTCGATTTCATCAGCCTGAACGACGTTCTGTATTTGTTGGCAGATCCCACTGAGGGCTTGCGGGCGATGAAAAAGGTTCTCAAGCCCGAGGGCATTATTCGCGCCAATCTCCACAGCCGCCGCCAACGCCAGGTGTTTCTCCGCCTGCAGGAAGCTTTGCAAAAGGTGGGGCAATTCGACGTCCCGCCAGCAGTAGGCGCCAAGAACGTGCGGGAATTCATGGGATCCCTGCAGGAAGAGGTGGCCAAGGCAGTGCTGTGGAACCCGGCCAACTATACCGAAGACGCCGCCATCCTGAACAACTATCTGCTTGCCAACGACAAGGGATTTACGATCCCCGAGGTGTTTGGCATGTTGCAGCAGGCAGGGTTGGGCTTTTTAA
>NZ_JANSJB010000105.1:0-8559 GCF_047462355.1 Synechococcus sp. H55.9
TTCAATCGCTCTGCTACCGCGCAATTCGTACCCGCTTTGGGCTATCCAGCAACCTGGCACAACAGGTATGCAGAAGGCTGGCCGCTGCCCGCAAGGTTGCCCAGCAAAAGAATCGTCCAGTCAAAGCGTTCAAGAGCGGCTTTGTTACCTACGATGCCCGCATCTTTTCTTTTCGGGAAAAAGACTGGACGGTGTCGCTGACCACCGTTGAGGGACGCGAACGCTTTGAGCTGGATATAAGTAACTACCAGCGCGGCATGTTAGCAGGCTCAAACCCTAAAGCAGCCACGTTGGTCAAACGCCAAGACGGTTCCTACTCCATTCAAATTTGCGTGGAGTCTGAGGTGCCGGAGCCACAAGACACCACCAAGGCAATTGGCGTGGATTTGGGTAGGAGAGATATTGCCCACACCTCTGAGGGGGATAACTGGAATGGACAGCAGTTGAACCAGGTCAGAGACCACTACTCCAGGTTGAGGGCGGCTCTGCAACGCAAGGCCAGTAGGGGCACACGCAGTTCTCGGCGCAGGTGTCGGGAGCTGCTGCAACGGCTGTCTGGTCGGGAGAGGCGCTTTCAAACTTGGGTCAATCACCGCATCTCCAAGTCCATTGTTGCTAGGGCACTGGCCACCCACCGTTTTATTGCCTTGGAAGACTTGACTGGGATCCGGGAGCGAGTCAACCAACAGCCGCGCAGCAAGACGGAGCGGCGGCGGTCGAACAGTGAGGCCTACGGCCCGCTAGCGCGAGGGGCGTTCTACCAGTTGCGGCAGTTTGTGCACTACAAGGCCGCCAGAGCAGGGGTGAAGGTTGTGGTGGTGCCGCCTGCCTACAGCTCGCAGACCTGCCACCGGTGTTTGTGGCTTGGGCAACGGGAAGGGAAGCGTTTTCGTTGTGTGAACCCGGCCTGTGGTTGGGAAGGGGATGCGGATTTTAACGGTGCCAACGTCATTGCGCTTTTGGGGGTCGCTGTAAACCGGCCTAGAGGCCCGTGGTTGGCTTGCCAACTGCAGGGCTACCCTTCGCGTCAGCGGCGCGGAGCGCTTAAGCCTGCTCCGTACCGCTTAGCGGTCGGAGTCGGGTAGTTTACTACCCCGGTAGTCCGGTGCAATCCACCGAGATCCGGGGATAAGACATAAAGGCCGGGGCAGGATCCCCTCTGACCCATTTCCTCGGATCTCGGCCAGGGATCCCTATACTGGGGTAGAAGCACTGGAAGGCACCGGAACGGCAAGGGTAGCATTAGGTCAGACTGCTAGAGGGGGAAACAACCGATGGGATTGTTCGATCGGGTCAGCCGAATCATCAGATCCAATATCAACGCGCTGGTCAGCAGCGCCGAAGATCCGGAGAAAATCCTGAACCAAACCATTCAGGACATGTCGGAGGATCACTACCAAATGCGGCAAGCGGTTGCCCAGGCCATTGCTGCCCAGAAGCGGATCGAGCGGCAGTATGAGCAAGCGCAGCAGAACGTTGACGAGTGGCAAAGACGGGCCGAGTTGGCCCTGCGCAACAACAACGAAGCCCTGGCCCGCGAAGCGCTGGTGCGCAAGAAAACCTTTGCCGAAACTGCCCAGAGCCTGAAGCGGCAGTTGGATGAGCAGACCAAGCAGGTGGAGGTCTTAAAGGCCAACATGACCAAGCTGGAGAGCAAAATCGCCGAGGCCAAGACCAAGAAAGATATGCTCATCGCCCGGGCCCGCGCTGCCAAGGCTTCTCAACAAATTAACCAGGTCATCGGACGGGTGGACGCCACCAGTGCCTTCGCGGCTTTCGAGCGCATGGAGGAGAAGGTGAACTCCCTGGAAGCTCAGTCGGCGGCGGTGGCGGAGCTGGCGGTGGACAACTTGGAGAACCAGTTTGCCGCTTTGGAAGCAGGTGGGTCGGATGTCGATCACGAGCTGATGATGCTGAAAGCGGCGATGCAGGGCCAATTGCCCGCCGGAGAGCGGAAAGTTTTGCCGCAAGCCCAATCTGCTGCCTCGGCTGAAAGCGAGGTAGATGCGGAGTTGGAAAATCTGCGCCGCGAAATCGACCAGCTTTGAACAACGGGAGGCCGTGTCTGCCTGAGTTCCTGGGGCATGTTTCCTCTTGGCTTAGGTGGGTTGGGGTGTCCTTACCGGGGGGACACAGAGTGGTAAGCTAGCCCAGAAGAGCTCTCGGCCTGCTTCTGGCAGGGGGGGAGCTTGGGTTAAGGTAGCCTTCCTGCGTTTTTGCGAGAGAACCAACAGCGATGACAACAGCGAGTATCAAGCCTCTTTTAGATGCCAAGCAACTGTTGCAGGCTTATGCGTCTGGCCAGCGGGATTTCTCTGGCTCCAACTTGAGCGGAGCCCAGTTGAGCGGTGCGAACTTGAGGGGCATCATTCTGCGGGATGCCGATTTGAGTGGGGCGGATCTGCGCGAGGCGGATTTGGCAGGGGCGGATCTCTCCGGAGCCGACCTGCGCGGAGCCAAGCTGCGACGGGTGAACCTAATCGGAGCTAAGTTGGTGAAGGCGGATCTGCGGGGGGCCAACCTCTACCGGGCTAAGTTGCTCAGGGCTGACCTTAGCGAAGCAGAGCTGAACCGGGCCGATCTGCGCATTGGCGCCGATCTGCGCGGAGCCATCATCACCAACACCCACTTCCGTGGCGCCCTTTACGACGAGTACACGAAGTTCCCGGATGGCTTTAACCCGACCGAGATGGGCATGTAGGCTTTCTAGGGAACCAGCTCCTGCCACAGTTGGGTAACGCCTTCGGCAGCTGCTACAAAGGGCGGGTTGTGCAGCTCCGGTTTGTTGTAGCGCAAGGGATCCCCTTGCAAGTTCGTGACACTTCCCCCCGCCTGCTCGACGATACAGTGGGCGGCGGCGGTATCCCATTCCAGGGTGGGGCCAAAGCGGGGGTAGAGATGGGCGGATCCCTCGGCCACCAGGCAAAACTTGAGGGCGCTACCCACAGACTTGACTTCGAGAGAACTGTAGCGCCGTCGCAGCCGCTCCAGGAACTGCTCCGTCTCCGGGCTGCGGTGGGAACGGCTGGCCACAACCTGCAGAGGAGCCTGGGCGGGGGGGCGGGCCCGGATGGGCTCTTTGCCTTTGTAGGCCCCCAGCCCTTGCGCTGCCCTGTAGGTAAGGCCGAGAGCCGGGGCATGGACGACGCCTAAGATGGGGATCCCCGCCTCGACGAGGGCGATGTTGACCGTGAACTGGCCGTTGCGCCCGATAAACTCGCGCGTGCCATCTAGGGGATCCACCAGCCAGAACTGCCGCCACTGTTGCCGCTCCGAATAGGGGATCCCGCCGCATTCTTCCGACAGCACGGGGATCCCCGGAGTTAGATCTTGCAGGCCCCGCAGGATCAGGTGGTGGGCGGCCAGATCTGCTTCAGTGAGGGGGGAGAAGTCGGTCTTGTCCCTGACTTGGATCTGCTCTTGCCGATAGATCTCCAGAATGGCCTGCCCGGCTGCTTCTGCAAGGCGGCTGACATGGGGCAAGAGATCGGCCAGATCCTGCATGGGCAACCCCCCAAGATTTAGCAGCGCACCGGAATGCCGTGGGCGGCCAAATCGGCTTTGATCTGGGCAATCGTCAACTGGCCGTAGTGCAACAGAGAAGCCAACAGGGCTGCCTCTGCCCCCCCCTCCTGCAGAGCTTGGCGGATGTGGGCACAGTCTCCCGCCCCCCCTGAGGCGATCACCGGCACCGCCACCGCCTCGGCCACGCGGCGGGTCAGCTCCAGGTCGTAGCCCGCTTGGGTGCCGTCGGCGTCCATGCTGGTGAGCAAGATCTCCCCTGCCCCTCGCTCGGCCACGGTTTTGGCCCACTCCACCACGTCCAGCCCCGTCGGCTCCCTCCCCCCGCGCACGTACACTTCCCATCCCCCTGGTTTGGCGCGGGCGTCGATAGCCACCACGATGCACTGGGATCCAAACTGACGGCTGGCCTGGGTGACCAGATCCGGATCCCGGACTGCCGCCGAGTTGAGGCTTACCTTGTCGGCCCCGGCCCGCAACAGTTGCCGGATCCCTTCCACATCGCGGATCCCACCTCCCACCGTGAGGGGGATGAACACCTGCTCCGCCGTGCGCTGCACCACCTCCAGCAAAATCTCCCGCTCCTCGTGGGTAGCGGTGATGTCCAGAAAGACCAGCTCGTCCGCCCCCGCCCGATCATAAGCCTGGGCCAGCTCCACCGGATCCCCGGCATCGCGCAACTGCACAAACTGGATCCCTTTGACCACCCGCCCCGCCGCCACATCCAGACAGGGAATGATCCGTTTGGCCAACATCGCCTTCTCCTCCGCTGGCGTGATGGCCTAGCCGAAGCTGATGACCAAGAAGGGTTCTTGAAACTTGGCCCCGGCCACCTGCCGACCCGCCAGGCTGGGAGGCAAGAACAAATTGCGCCGCTGATCCCCGGCGGTGATGGTCAGCTCCGGGCCCGACTGGCTCAGCTCGATCTGGGCCTTGCTGAAGCCGGGAATAAACAGCTTGACTGTACGCGCTCCCTCGTCGATGGCCACGGGCGGCGGCACATCCGGCACGGCGAATATGCCCCCCACCGCTGCCTCCAAAGCTGACCAATCGGATCCTTGACGCAGGGGAAGTGTGCGTACGGTCAAGGGGAAAAAATCGGCAGCCGAGACCTCGCCCGGAGCCAGAGGGGTGACCCAGAGACCGCCCACCGTCAGCCCCACCATCTGGGCACTGCCCCAGAGGTAACGGGCGGTCTGGACAGCCATCGGATCTGGGGTGGTCACCAAGTGGGCCAACACACGGCGCGGATCGGCGATGGCCTGCCGCCCCTGCTCGAAAATGTTGGTCATCCCCCCCAGCCGATTCGACAGATCCTCTAAAGACGAGAACTCCACGGTGCTGACCGACCGCAGCAACGGCTCGGCAAAAGGGCGCAGGGTTTTGGCCAAGTCGGATCCCAGAAAAGCCTGGGAAGCCCGCCGCCAGTACCAGCTGGCCACCTCCGGGATGCCAAAAGCCCGCAAGGTGGTCAGATCCCCCGGCCCATCGTAGAGAATGCAGTCGTATTGGCCGCTGGCATCGTAGCGGCGCAGCGCTTCCAGGGCCAGCGCCTGATCCATGCCCGGCAACACCCCCAGCTCCTGACCGTAGATCTCCCGGAAAAAGGGAGTGCGCACATATCGGGCTTCCAGCTCTTTGGCCGCCGTCCAGTGTTGTTCCAGAAGCTGAGTTGTGCGCAACTGCACCACGCTCAAATTGGCGGCAATGGTCACCGGCTCCCCGGCAAGTGGGATCCCGCCCAAGAGCATCTCCAGCGCCGGCCCCGCCTGATGGCCCACCAACAGCACTCGCCGCCCCTGTTGGGCTGCTGCCCGCGCTGCTGCCACCGCCAACGTGCTCCGGCCTGTGCCCCCCTTACCCAAAAAGGTGAGGATCTGGCTCATTCCCGCTCTCCTGCCTCGCCGTAGATGTCGATGTACAAAGACTGGCCCGCCAACTGGGCTGCCGCCATCATCACCTGCCGAATCGCCTGCAGAGTGCGCCCGCCGCGCCCGAATACCCGCCCGCGATCCTTGGGGTCAAAGGCCAGCCGCAGCCATACCTTGCGCCCGCCACAGGTGGTTTCCACGTCCATCTGCAGCCCAGATGAGCTGAGCAACGGCTCGATCAAAAGATGGACAAGGGCTTTGTAGTCTGGCATGGGCGTCTGGCAAGGAAAAACGGGTTCAAGCCGAGCCTATAGCCAAAAGGTTAACCGATGGCGTCAGCGGGACGAAGTCCTTATCCTAGGCTTTGGCTGCTTCTTCGACCCGTGGCTCTTCAATTGCAGATTCTTGGTGGCTCGATTCTGGCAGGGATCCAGCCTCTGCCACAGCCGGCTCTGCATCGGGTTCAGGAGCTTCCGTAGCAGGTTCTTCTGTTGGCTCAGGGATCCCAGCTTCAGGCTTGGCGATGGCCGGGATGCGAATCGAGGCAACCACTCCGCCTTCTCCTGCTTTCAGCATCTCGTAGATGCCGGCCTTTTTGAGAAGACCCTCCACGGTCTCCGTGGGCTGAGCGCCACAACGCAACCATTTGAGCAGGCCCGCCGTCTCCAAAACCGTCTCTTTGGTGCGCGGGTTGTAGTAGCCCAATTCCTCCAGCGGACGGGCCTCGCGACGGCTTTTACTTTCGATGGCGATGATGCGATAGCTGGGTTGCCGTTTTTTTCCGTAGCGCTTGAGCCGCAATTTGACCATGGGGTATCTGCTCCTTAGGGTTGCTCCGCAAGCTGTGAAGGGTGGTTAGAGAAAAACCAAAATCAAACCCGTGCCCGCCACCCCGATCCCCTACCGGAAATCTGGGCAGACACAGGCTCTCTATTTTAGTCGATTTTTTCCTTGGCTGAAAAAGAGCCAAACCGACGCCGGGCGGCGCTCTTCATGGCAAAGTTGAAGAGGAAACCCACACTCAGCAACACCCCCCATGGTCAACTACGCCGACTTGACAGATGAGCAGCGCCAGCTCTACCTCAAAGCCCTGATCGCGGTGGCCCGAGTGGACGGCCAGTTGGACGAAGAGGAAACCAACTTTTTCCTGCAAATTGCCGAAGGGATGGGCATTGAAGAACAGGTGGCCCAAACCTATCTGGCCGAGAAAACAGACGCAACCCTAGACCTCAGCGGGATCCCGCCTCTGCACAACGCAGCCGGGGCCTTGATCCTGCGGGATCTGACAACAATGGCGGTGGTCAACAACGAGCTGACAGAAAAGGAGGAGGCGCTCATTTTTGAGATCGGCAAGGCCATGCAGTTCAGCCGGGAGGAGATCGACGAGTTCCTGAACTGTGCCTTCATGGGCCTGCAATGGCAACTGAAGAACAGGGGCTTGCTAGAGCGCTACGCCCAGCCTTCTCAGGGAGATCCAGCTACCGAATAGCATTAGATAGCATCAGCCAGAACAGCCGGCCTTGGCAACCGCATCAACACCCCGGCTTGGTGTTTCCCCCAACCAAGCCAGGGAGCCTTTCAGGTTCAGCCCAGACATCTGGCCATCGCAACCTAGCCGATAAAGCGATCCAGGGCCCGTTGCAGCTCTTCCAGCTCCACTTCGATATTGCCGGTCTCGATGGCGTGGCGGATGCAATGGCGGATGTGATCGTCCAGGATCAGCCGCGCCACCCGATCCAGCGCCCCCTTGACGGCGGCAATTTGTAGCAGCACATCTGGACAAGGTTGATCCTGCTCGATCATGGAGCGGATCCCGTGAACGTGCCCCTCGATGCGCGCCAAGCGGTTGATCAACTTGCGCCGTGACTGAGGATCATGATGGTGAGGCTGGGCCCGCCCAGACAGGGGCGGCTTTTCCAGCGCCAACTCCCACTCCTCCTCCCAATCGGGTTCTGAAGGGAGCGGTGGAACGGAGCGAGCGCCAAGTGGAAGGACAGGATCGGACATAAAAAGGGCAGAAGACTGCTTGCATAATACTGCTTGGTTTTCCCTGGGAACGATAGGGTACTCTACAATAAGAAAAGATATGAAATTTTGTAAAACCTCTCATACGCTGGCTCCATGACCTCTGTGCTCTCCCCCTTTGGCCCTGTAGAAGCGGATCTGGAGCGTTTACGCCAGAACCTGACGCGGTTGGTTAGCGCCAAGCACCCCATTCTGGCTATGGCTGCCGAGCATCTGTTTTCGGCAGGTGGGAAAGGGATCCGGCCAGCCATTGTGCTCCTCATTGCCCGTGCCACCACTCCCGATGGGGAGATCACACCCCGCCACTGGCGCTTGGCAGAGATTACCGAGATGATCCACACGGCCAGCTTGGTACACGATGATGTCATCGATGCTGCCGACGTGCGACGAGGAATCGACACGGTAAACACCCTCTTCGACAATCGGATAGCCGTGCTGGCGGGGGATTACCTCTTCGGTCAGGCTGCCTGGTATTTGGCCAGTCTGGACAATCTGGAAGTGGTGAAGCTCCTTTCCAAGGTGATCATGGATCTGCCAGAAGGAGAGGTGCGTCAGAGCCTTACCCGCTTCAACCCGGATGTGTCGATGGAGGACTACCTGGCCAAGAGCTTCTACAAAACGGCCTCCCTGATGTCCGGCAGTTCCAAGGCTGCCGGTCTGCTGAGTGGGGTGAGCGAGGAGGTGGCGGATCGGCTATTCGATTTTGGGCGGGATCTGGGCATTGCCTTTCAGATCGTTGACGATCTGCTGGATTTCACCGCTTCGGCAGAGATGCTCGGCAAGCCGGTGGGATCCGACCTCATCCAGGGCAACCTCACCGCACCCGTTTTATTCGCCTTAGAGGAATTTCCCCAGATGCGGGAGCTCATTCTCAGGGAACTGTCCAACCCGCAAGACCTGAAGCAGGCCCTAGAGTGGGTGTATCAAAGCGAAGGGATCCCACGCTCTCGTCAGTTGGCGCGAGACTATGCCCGTCAGGCCGCCGAGGCGCTGGAAGTGCTCCCGGATTCTGTAGCCCGCCGGGCTCTGTTTCAAATGGTGGACTATGTGCTGGAGCGGCTGCACTGAGCAGCCCAGGCAGAGTCAAGCGACCTCCCTAGCGGGCGGTGTCGCCCAACACTTGAGTTTCCGAACGCAGCTC
>NZ_JANSJB010000106.1:0-8316 GCF_047462355.1 Synechococcus sp. H55.9
ACAGATCTCAGCCGTCGCTCTCAGCGATGGGGAGAGCAGTTGGGATCCGCTTTGCAGACGGGCATGAGCCAGCTCGCGCAAGCTCCCCAGCCCATTGTGTTGCTCTCGGCGCGGGAACTGGAGAAGATGCGGCGGGCTTGTCGCCTGGCGGCAGATCTGCTCAAGCACCTAGAGCCGCTGGTGCGGCCGGGGATTACCACTCAAGAGCTCAACGACGAGGCGGAGCGCTGGACACGGGCCCATGGGGCCAGAAGCGCCCCTCTGGGCTACCACGGCTTTCCCAAGTCCATCTGCACCAGCGTCAACCACGTGGTCTGCCACGGCATTCCCAGCCCCAAGCAGGTTTTGCGAGAAGGCGACATCATCAACATCGATGTGACGCCGGTTTTGGATGGCTACCACGGCGATACCTCCAAAACGTTCTTTGTCGGACAGCCTTCTGAGCGGGCGCGGCGCTTGGTGGAGGTAACCGAAGAATGTCTGCGGCGGGGCATTGCCGCCGTCAAGCCGGGGGGGAGGGTCGGCGACATTGGCGCTGCCATTCAAGAATATGCCGAATCCCAGGGCTACAGCGTGGTGCGGGATTTTGTCGGGCATGGGGTGGGACGGCAGTTTCACACGGCCCCCCAGATCCCCCACTACGGCGAACGAGGGAAAGGGGAGAAGCTCCGCCCCGGCATGGTGTTCACCATCGAGCCGATGATCAACGAGGGCACTTGGGAGGTGAAGGTGCTCCCCGACAAGTGGACGGCTGTTACTTTGGACGGCAAGCTTTCGGCGCAATTCGAACATACGGTTGCCGTCACCGAAACTGGCGTAGAGATCTTGACCCTGCCTTCCCCAAGCCCTTGAGCCGATCATGAGCAGCGCCCTCGCTCTCCGCCTGCGCCTCTCTTCTGAGAACCTTCTTCTGCTGCTGGCGGCGGCAGTGGGGCTGGGCACGGGGCTGTTGGTGGTCGGGTTTCGCTATCTGATCGGCTGGTGTCGCTATCTGCTGCAAGACGTCTTTGTCGATGGCATCGGCAGAGCCGCAGAACACCATGGCCTGTGGCTGCCGGGATCCTGGTCTCTGGCTTTGGCGCCGGTGCTGGGAGGTCTGCTGATCGGCGCTTTGGGAGCAGTCGTGCCCTTCCCCAACTCGAGCCTCTCCAGTCTGGTGAGCTCCGTTCGTCCTTTGGCGCCTCAGCCCTGGTGGATCCCGCTCAAGCTCCTGGCGGCTGCCATCTCGTTGGGCGCGGGGGCTTCCCTGGGCCCGGAAGCGCCCAGTGTGGAAAGTGGCGCTTTGTTGGGATCCCTGCTGGGGCAAAACCTGCGCCTCTCGCGGGAGCGGGTGCAACTGTTGCTGGCGGCGGGGGCGGCGGCGGGGCTGGCGGCGGGGTTTAATGCGCCGATTGCCGGAGTGTTTTTGGCGCTGGAGCTGGCTTTGGCCCGCACGTTCACCACTTCTGCCGTCAGTGTGGTGGTGTTGGCGGCAGTGGTGTCGGCCCTGGTCGCCCAGGTGGGGTTGGGGGCGCAGCCGGCTTTTCTCTTGCCCACCATTACGCAGCCGGCTTTTGTCTTGCCGGACTACGAGATCCACAGCCTGCTGGAGGTGCCCCTCTATCTTGGCTTGGGCTTTTTGGCCAGCCTGGTTTCTCTGGCCTTCAGCTACACCCTGGAGTGGGGCAAGCACCTGTTCGGCAGTGGCCCCCTGGCCGCTTGGCCGGCTTGGAGCAAGCCCATTTTGGGGGGGGCGATCCTGGGCTGGGCGGGCTTGGGGATCCCGTTGGCGTTGGGGGTGGGCTATGAAACCGTTGAGTCGATCTTGCAGGCTGTGCCCTTTTCCCTTGGCCATCTGGGCCTGCTTTTGCTGGGCAAGCTGTTGCTGAGCGCTTTGAGCCTGGCCAGCGGCTTTGTGGGGGGAACCTTTGCGCCGGCTTTGTTCCTGGGGGCGGTGCTGGGGGCAGCCTACGGCCAGGTGTTGGGACAGGTGTTGCCCGCCATCGCCCTCTCTCCCCCTGTCGCTTACGCCATGGTGGGCATGGCGGCGGTGTTGGCGGCCAGTGTGCGGGCTCCGCTGACGGCCATTTTGCTGCTGTTTGAGATGACGCGGGACTACCACATCGCGCTGCCGGTGATGGCGGCGGTGGGTTTGAGCATTTGGCTGGCGGAGCAGTTGCACTCACCGGCCATCTACCCTTCCGCCCGTCGCGGCCAGGAGCCCAACAAGGGCCTGACGGTGCAAGAGGTGATGGTACCCCCTTCTCTGCTGTTGCAGCAGGATACGCCCCTGCGGGAGGCCCTGGAGCGTTTGCTGCAACAAAAGTGCCATAGCGCCTTGGTGGTGGATGGCCAGGAGCGGCTGCGAGGCATTCTCACCCTGGAAGACCTCGAGCGCGCTTTGGCTCACAGGGAAGCTGGGGAATTGGCCGAGCTGACAGTAGAGCAGGTCAGCCAATCGGCGGTGCTCACCACCTTTCCCGATGAGGCGGTGGCAGTGGCTGCCGAGCCGATGTACGAATACGATTTGCGCCAGTTGCCGGTGGTCTCGCGGGAGGATCCGGAGCATGTGGTCGGCCTCTTGGAGCGGGATCGGGTGTTGCTCTCCCAAGAGATCGAATCTGTGCGGCAAGTCCTGGAGCCGGAAGTTCCTCCAGCCCAGGGCAACGGACAAGAGGGGATCCCCTCTGCGTAGAACTCTGCTGCGGGGATCAACGTTGCCGCAAGGGGGCAGAGGGGCAGGTGCGACGCAGCGGGCAGCGGCTACACTCGGGCATACGCGCTTTGCAGATGCGCTTGCCCAGCCGGATGAAGTTGACATGCAGGGAGTAGGCTTTGCCCTTGGGGATCTGCGGGGAAAGCTGAGCAAAGGTGTCGTCGGGATGTTTGGCCCGCACCAAGCCCAGACGGTTGGCCACTCGATGCACGTGGGTATCTACCGGGCAGAGATCCCGACCTAGCCCGAACAACAACACACAGGTGGCGGTCTTCAGCCCTACCCCTTTTAGGGAGAGCAGAAAGTCGAGGGCGCTGGCGTCGTCCAGGTCTCTTAGAAAGTCAAGACTGAGGGATCCCCGTCGCTCGCCAATGGCGGCCAGGATCTCCTGAATGCGGGCTGCCTTGAGGTGGGCTAAGCCGCCGGGCCGGATCACCTGGGCCAGCTCCGCCAGGTCGGCAGCCAAGACGGCCTCCCAGGTGGGAAAGGCAGCTTTGAGGGCGCGGAAGGCACGGCTGCTGTTGTAATCGGTGGTGTTTTGGGAGAGAACCGTGCCCACCAACTCGTCCAGGAGATCGGGATAGAGGGGAAGGCCGTCGGGGGTGTGGGGGCGCTGAGGGATCCCGAAGCACTGCTCTAGCTGCATCAACAGCGATTCCGTCCTGTCGGCGAGCCGGAGCTCTGGCAGCGGGGTTGACGGCTCCGTCCGAGGAGCGCAAACGGCGGGCTCAGGCGGACATTGGGAAAGACCATCCACTCTCGGCTGTACCACGGCTGGCCCTCTGGGGGAGTTAACGGGCAGAACTTTGGCAGATCTCCTGCAACAGGTGGGCTACGGCCTTGCTGGCAGTGGGGGGAGCTGTGGCTTGCAAGTGGGCAGCCATTTGGGCAACCACCTGCGGCTGAGCCAACCAGGTCAACACCGTTTGCCGCAGCAAGTCCACATGCTCTTCGGATTCTCGCATGACCACACCCCCACCGCGCCCCACAAAGGCTAGGGCATTCTGATACTGATGATCCTCGGCGGCAAAAGGATAGGGGATCAAAATGGCCGGAGTGGCGGTGGCCCACAACTCCGCCAGGCTCATGGCTCCGGCCCGGCTGATGGCAAAAGTTGCCCGCTGCAGCAGGGCAGCCACATCGGTGCGGAAAGGAAAGGGCCGGTAGCGGGGATGGATGGGGATCCCGGCCTCGCTGCCGCCCGTCAGATGCACAATCCAAGCCCCCGCCTCCAACCAAGCTTCGGCACAGGCGGCCACCATGCGGTTGAGGCCCCGTGCCCCTTGGCTCCCCCCTATCACCACGATCAGCGGATCCCCGTCGGGGATGGGGAGATCGGCGGGCAGGGGCTGGGGCCGATAGAACTCGGCCCGCACCGGCGTGCCCACCACTTGGGCGGCCACCCCCGGCAAATGCTCTGCCGCCTCCGCCATGCCCAGCGCCACCACGTGGCAAAATCTTCCCAGCCAACGGGTGACTTTGCCGGGGATGCGGTTGGACTCGTGCAGCAACACCGGCACCCGCAGCGAACGGGCGGCCAAGATGGTCGGGGCGGAGATGTAGCCACCGGTGGTCAGGACGATATCAAACCGTCCCGACTTGAGGAGTTGGCGTACCTGCAGGGTCGCCCGCGCCAGTTGAGCCAAGGCTCGCAGCTTGTGGAGAGGGGATCCCTGCCAGCCAGACATGGCAACCCGGTGCAAAGGGTAGCGCTCCTGCACCAGCTTCCCTTCCATCCGATCCGGCACCCCCAGCCATTCGATCTGCCAATCGGGCAACTGCTCGGCAATGGCCAAAGCCGGAAAAACGTGCCCGCCAGTACCGCTGGCAGCAACCAGCAGCCGCGGAAGCGAAACTGTGGCCCTGGCGCGTGTATCCACCCGCGTACCGGCTAGGGATCCCTGAGATCGTCAGGAGTTGTTGGAGCTGACATAGCGCAAGAGGGTGCCCCGTTGCCCCAAGATAAACCCTCGGTCGGGGCCGAAAAACTCGATGCTGTAGAAATTGGCGGGGATATCGCTGACTTGCTTAGCCTGCTCCCAGGTTTTGCCACCGTCGGGGCTGTGGATCAGGGTGGCGCCACCCCCCACCACCCACAGGTCGTGGTCGTTTTGATAGGCCGCATTCAAATAGCCAAAGCTGAGGGCCCGACCCGGACGCAGCGGCGACGCCCACTCGCCAGAGGTGAAGTCCTCCGTGAAGGCAATCTCTGCCCCTTGGTTCAGTTTCCAGGCGCTGCCGTTGGGGCCAAAACCCATGTTTTGAATGCGGCGGGAGCTCTCCCGCGGATAAGGCTTCCAGGCGCGGCTTTCTGGCGTGTAGAGAAAATAAAAGCTGCCCCGCGACGACACCGCCAGGTATTCTCCCCCAGGGCCGCGGGCGATGTTTTTGATGGCCCCAATCGGCTCCTCCACCTGAGCGCGCCAGGTCTGCCCGCCATCTTCCGTGCGGTAGATGGCGCCCACATTGGTCACCATCTCGGCAGCCCCAGGGCCCAAAGCCTGGATTAAGATCGGCTCACCCGGCAGTTGGGTGTTGAGGCGAATGGAAGTCCAGTCGGATCCCTCGTTCAGGGTGTGAAGGAGGATCTTCGGCTGCCCGGCCACCCAGCCTTCTGCCCCGGCAAAGCTGATCGAGGCAAGGTAGGCTTCTGGCTCCAAGCTCGACAGCTCCCGCACCTGCCAGTGCAAACCGCCATCGTGGGATTCCAGCAGTGTCGCCTTGTCTCCCACCAGCCAGCCGTGTGTAGGGGTGGTGCCGGTGAAGGCGATGTCCAGCAGAATGTTTTGGGTAGGCACCTCCACCTGCTGCCAGGGCACCACCTGCATATTCGGCATCCGCGCCGCCATCAGCAGCAGGGAGCAAGCAGCCAACAGCGCCAGTCTCAAGAGCTTCAACATCTTGGCCATCACTCGACGAAATAAAAACTCATCAAAAATAAAAACCCCAGCGCCAATCCCAAGAAAATGAGCAGGTTTTTTTGGGCAGGGGTCATCACGTTCACCCCCAGGCCGTAGCGCAAGTTCTCTTGAAAACCCGAAGGCTTGCCTTTGGCTCCCACTGCTTGGAAGAAGCGCTGGTCGGCTCGGCACACCGGACATTTCCAATCGGCGGGCAATTCCTCAAACGGCACACCCGCCGGGATCCGATTGAGTTGATCCCCCTTGGCCGGCTCGTAAACGTAGCCACAGGAACGGCATTCGTAGCGCTGCATGCGCAGGGGATCGCCAAGCTGCGCATCGGTTTCATCTTCCGGTAGCTCAATCAGCCTCGGTGTCTGGGGAGGACGGGGTTGGACACCGGGATCCGGTTGCGAGCCATTCATGGTCAGAGATCCATGTGCATCGTTAATCCCATTATGAGAGGAGTTGTTACAAAAATCTACTCGCTGCTCAGGGTGATGGGCCAATCCTGCCCATCCCAGTGAGACTCATCCGGTGGATATAGGGATCCAACTGGGGGATTCCGTATGTTATGTTTTGGGTATACTGCCCTCAGTGTTGTGCAAGTGGGTGGCTTTATGACCACGCCCCCTCGCCGACCGGCCCTCAATCATGTGCTAATTGTCAAAGATCGACAGGGGCCAAAGGCCTACTGGTTGACAGCCGAGCTCTACTCATTGGGCCGGGATCCGCGCAACAGTATTCGCATTGACTCGCAGTACGCCTCTCGCTACCACGCTATTTTGGTTAAAACCGAATCTCCTTCTTCTCCCGACGGGTTCACCTACCAAATTATCGACGGCGACATTCAGGGCAATCCTAGCACCAATGGCCTTTACGTGGGTGGGCAACGGGTGGAATTTCGGGATCTTGAGGATGGGGACGAGATCCAGTTTGGCAGCGATGCCACTGCCACCTACTCACTGCAGAGCAAAGATCTGGATGCAATTCTCGCCACCTTTGAAAACACCCAGATTGTCGGGTTGTGAAAGCCCGGCTTTCCTGTTGGGTTTTGGCGCGTAAGCTGGTATGGGATCCTCCCTTCAGCTGGTTGGTTAAGGGGGTAGCTAGCCGATGTCAGAAGCTGGAGTTACTCGCGCTGCTTGGGTGGTGGCAGCTTTGGTTTTGTCGGCGGTGCTGGGGCCGCGGGTTGCCATGCCCCTGGTAGGACTGGTGGGGCTGGTCATCGTCGAGCAAGTGGCCTTTGGGGGGCGGATTTCAGGGTTGCTGGGCGGGCTGCTGGATTGGGCTTCGCCGGCCTACCGGCAGCGGGTCATCCGCCACGAAGCGGGGCACATTTTGGTGGCCCATCTGCTCGGGATCCCGTTGTTGGGCTATGTGCTTAGTCCCTGGCAAGCCTTTCGACGGGGGATGCCTGGCTACGGCGGGGTGGAGTTGGATCGGGCCCCGATGCACACTTGGCAGGCTCAGGGAAGGATCCCTTGGGCAGAGGTGGAGCGCTACGGCACGTTCTGGATGGCGGGGGCAGCCGCAGAATCGTTGCACTACAGCCAAATTACGGGCGATACAGAGGATCGGCAGCAGTTGGCAACGCTGTTGGCAGCGCAGCCCTTGACCTCTCCAGCCAAAATGAAGGTCCAAATCAACCGCTTCTTGCGCCAGGGACGAGCGCTGTTGCAGGCCCACCCCCAGACCTATGCCGTCGCCGTCCAATCTCTGGAGCAGGGAGCCGCCTGGGAAGACTGCCTGGCGGCCATCGCTGCCAGCCTGGAACAAGAGACGGCCCAGGAGGGTTAACCGGGGCCCGGATCCCATCGCCGTATTCTGGAGCCGCTTGCTGATAAACTGTGACATACGAAAAAACAAAAGCTGGGATCCCTGCCTATCCATTTGGGTTTCTGCTTTGGGATCCCCTTCTTTAGTTGTCTTCTGAGCGTCTTTTAGGGAGGATCCACCTTGCGTCCCATCCTCATCGCCGGCAACTGGAAGATGTACAAAACCCAGGCTGAGGCCCGCCAGTTTCTGCGGGAGTTTGCTCCGGCTCTGCAAGCGTCGTCCTTAGGAGCGGCTTCACAACGGCAGATCATCCTGTGTGTGCCCTTCACAGACCTGTCCGTGGTGGCAGAGCAAACGCGGGGATCCGGCATCGCCGTGGGAGCACAAAACCTGCATTGGGAGGATCAGGGGGCGTTTACCGGGGAGATCTCCGGCCCCATGCTGGCGGAATTGGGGGTGCGCTACGTGATCGTCGGCCACAGTGAACGGCGGCAATACTTCGGCGAGACAGATGAAACCGTGAATCGGCGCTTGGCAGCGGCGCAGCGGCATGGCCTCACCCCCATCTTGTGCGTGGGCGAAAGCCAGGAGCAGCGACGGCAGGGCTTGATCGAGTCTTGGATCCTAGGGCAGTTGGATCGCGCCTTGGCAGGGATCGATCTGGAGAACCTGGTGATTGCCTACGAGCCGATCTGGGCCATCGGCACCGGCGACACCTGTGCAGCCGCAGAGGCCAATCGGGTCATCGGCTTGATCCGCCAGCACCTGGGCGCCGACCAACTGCCCCTCCTGTATGGCGGCTCGGTCAAAGCCGGCAACATCGACGAGCTGATGGCCCAACCCCAGATCGACGGAGTGCTGGTGGGCGGGGCCAGCCTCGATCCGCGGGAGTTTGCCCGCATCGCCAACTTTCAGGCCCTGACCCCGGCCTCAATTGCTCAG
>NZ_JANSJB010000107.1:0-7988 GCF_047462355.1 Synechococcus sp. H55.9
CACGCCCACTACATCGCCTGGATGCAGGAGCAACTGGCCCTGGGCACGATGCAGAACGTGCGCCACCTCTGGGCTTCTGTGCGGCCCAACGGCCCGGAGCGGCCCTATCGCCTCAACCGAGTGGAGCTGCGCATCTGCGACCTGGTGGCAGATCCGGTGATGATCCTGGCCATCACCGCCCTAGTAGAGGCCCGCCTCTGGCAATTGCTATCTCAGCCGGAGGCGCTGGATCCCTTGGGAGGGCCTTTTACCCCAGCGGAGCTGGAGAGCCTTTGCGAGGCCAACGAGCAGGCTGCTGCCCGTGAGTCCCTGCAAGCTCGGCTGATCGACTGGCGCACCGGCCGGGAATGCTTAGCCCAGGAGTGGATTGAAGAGCTGCTGACCGAAGCCTGGCGCATCGGCCAACCTCAAGGTTTGGGCTGCTTCTTGGCTCCCCTGCAAACTCTGCTCCAACAGGGCAACGAGGCCCAGCGCTGGCTGAGACAGGTTAACCAGGGATCCACACCCGCCCAGGTGTACCAACGCGCCATCCAGGAACTGGCCGAACAAGACCGAGAAAGACAAGAGACCCTCTGCCAACTGGTTGGCTAAGCCTCTGCGCAAGGGTGGGCGCTCTCCCCAGTTCAAACCTGACTTGGATTGGCCTAGACAGGCTCCACCACTTCCCGTAGGGCTTGCCGAGCCACACGGGTGATGTAGACGGTGGCAGCTACGGTGGCGATGAGGCCCACAAGGCGAACGGCCCACTGAACCATTTGCGCTTGGGGATCCAGGCCTTCCCTGTTGGCCAGGGATCCCGCCAGCGAGCCGATGTACACATACATAAAGGTGCCCGGCACGATCCCGACGGTGCCCAGCAGGTTATCCAGAAAAGAAACTTGGGTCAGTCCCAGAGCGTAGTTGAGCAGATTAAAGGGAAAGGCGGGCGACAGACGAATCAAGCCGACGATCTTCCATCCCTCGCGCCCCACCGCCCGATCGATGGCCGCAAACCGGGGATTGCCCTCGATCCATCTGGCCACCCGTTCCCGCGCCAAGTAGCGCCCAATGAGAAAGGCCAAATTGGCTCCAATGGTTGCCCCAATCAGCACGTACAAAGCCCCAGCCAGCACCCCAAACACAGCCCCTGCGCCCAAGGTCAGCACCGAAGCCGGCAGAAGCAGCACAGTGGCCACAATGTAGATGGCAATGAAAAGCACCGGCCCCACCGGTCCCAAGCCTTCCACCCAGCCCAGAGCCTCGGCGAACCAGTCTTGAATAACTCCAAAAAATCCCAATCGATGGGCTGCCCAAAAAACAAGAACGGCCACGCCCAAAACGCCAGCAAGCTTCAGCAGAAGCTGCTGCTTTGCGGGATTTGTTCTGGGTTGGGTGGGGTCTGCCACGGCGGTCGGGAGCGTCAAAAAGCTTTTGCTAGATAGGCTGGAGCAGCCAGGCGAGGAGATGCTTGACTTGTGTGAAGTAGCTTTCACCCAAAGGTCGTGCCGTTCCATCCCCAAAGATAGCCTTTGGCATCGCCGAACTCAATGTAAATCCTCTTCTTGGGGATCCCCAATTTGTCCTCGATGGTGCTGCAAAAAAACTCGCTCAGGGATCGGGTTTGATCGGCGGAAAACTGCCCAATACTCTTGATCTCTACATAGCAGCAGGGATCGGCGCTGCCGGCAAAGGTCATCGGGATCCCTCCTTCAAAAGCAGTCATTACGTAGGCTTCCGACTTGCCCAACTGCTTAGCCAGAGCAGCAGAGAGGAACTTGAGCAGCTCGGCCACGGTGGCAGGTTCTGGCTGCAGAGAGGTTTGCAACTTGATCAAAGGCATGAGCACTTTTTCTTCCCGACAAGCCTATTTTGGCATTGCGGGTTCGTCTTCTCTGGGATCCGCCTGTGGTAGCGTAGCGAAAGAGCTTCTCTTCACGGGGGCAAACCTCTATGGAGCCGAGCAATCTGGCCAATTCCGCGATGAGCCACCCGCAGGGCCAAACTGGGCCAGGCCCTCGGGAGGTGCAAACCGAGGCCGCTCCTGTTCCTGTCGGCCCTTACAGCCAGGGCGTTGTTGCTTCGGGGCCTTTTCTGTTTGCCGCCGGCCAGGTGGGCCTGGATCCCAAAACTGGCAAGCTGGCGGGGGAAGATGTTGCCTCGCAAACTCGGCAGGCGTTGCTGAACCTGAAGGCGGTGCTGGAAGCAGGGGGCACGAGCCTGGCCAATGTGGTGAAGACAACCGTTTTCTTGGCGGATATGAAAGACTTTGCCGCCATGAACGAGGTTTATCGAGAGTTTTTTGCCGCAGACCCGGCGCCGGCCCGCTCTTGCGTGCAGGTGGCTGGCTTGCCCTTGAATGCCTTGGTGGAAATCGAGGCGGTGGCCTGCTATTCCTGACTGACCGGCTCCCAAATACAGCCTTTTCCGGCAACACCGATCTTGGCCTGACAGGGATCCCCCTCGTCAATCAATCTCGGCTGGGGCGATAAGTTTCGTCAGGTGCGGATCCTGGCAAGTCGGGCACTGGGTCGTAGCCCCCCGGATGCCAAGGGTGGCAGCGGCAGAGGCGGCGGATCCCCAGCCAACTGCCTCGGATGGCGCCGTAGCGCCGCACCGCTTCCAGCGTGTACTGGGAGCAGGTGGGGTAGTAGCGGCAGGCAGGAGGCAGCCAAGGGGAGATGCCTATCTGGTAGCCCCGAATCAGGGCAACCAAACCGCGAGTCAAGGGATCCGACCGTTCCACCATAGGCGAGCGTACAAAAAGGCCACTTCCAGGCTAACGGCTGCCCCTGAACAGGGATCCTGCACAGTTCCAGACAAGAGGTTAAGATTGAAAAAGTCAGCACCCAAATAGACATTTCGTAATATTTCTGTTCAGGGATGCTGTGGAGACGGCTTTGCTCCCTGGCAGGGTTGTGAGAGTTTCATCGGGAGTGGGCGTGAGGGTATTCGGGCAGCTACAGCCGGCGCAGCGGCGCAACTTGGGCATTCTCTTCGTGGCCGGGCTGCTCTTTTGGGCCAGTCTGTCTTCGCTGTTGCCCACACTGCCGCTCTACGTCCGGGATGTGGGCGGCACCAGCCAAGAGGTGGGCTTGGTGATGGGGGCCTTCTCGATTGGGCTGCTGGCTTTTCGCCCTTGGTTGGGGCGGCTGGCGGATGGCCACAGTCGCCGGATCGTCTTGCTCATCGGCATGGGCGCGGCGGGGATGGCGCCTTTGGGGTACTGGCTCTGGGATTGGATCCCGTGGATAGCGCTGGTGCGGGCCTTTCACGGGATCAGCATCGCCGCTTTTGCCACCGCCTACGTTACTTTGGTGGCGGATTTTGCCCCGGAAGCAAAACGCGGCGAGATCTTGGGCTACATGAGTTTGGTCAATCCCATTGGTGTAGCCATCGGCCCTGCTTTGGGCGGCTTTTTGCAGGAGCTGGTTGGTTATGGCCCTCTGTTTCTCTTTGCCGCTCTGCTGGGGTTGGTGGGCTTTCTCTGTACCCAATCGGTTCGCGAGCAGCGCCGTGGGGGTTGGGGATCCCTGCCCCCGGATGGAGCGTTTTGGAGCCTTGTGCTCAACCCCAAGGTGTGCTCTCTCGCCGGGGTCATGCTCTTGGTGGGGCTGGCCTTCGGCACCCAGACCACGTTTGTGGCCCTGTTGATCCAAGAGGTCGGAGTTCCCCTCAATCCCGGTCTTTTTTATACGGCGGTGGCCTTTGCCAGCTTCGGCGTGCGCCTGCTGGCTGGTCGCGCTTCCGATCGCTACGGGCGGGGGCCGTTTATCTCTCTGAGCTTGGCCACCTATGCTCTGGCGATGGGGATCCTGTTGGTTGCCGACAGCGTCGGGGCTTTTCTTGTCGCCGGGATCGTGGTGGGGTCGGGTTTTGGCACCTTGATCCCGCTGATCTCCGCCCTGGTAGCCGATCGCTCTGAGCCGGCGGAGCGAGGGCGTTTGTTCAGCTTGGTGATGTGTGGGTTTGACTTGGGCATTGGGCTGGCGGGGCCGATCCTGGGCACCCTGGCGCTGGGATCCGGCTATCGGGCCATGTTCGGCTATGCGGCCCTTCTGGCATTGGCTTCGCTGGGAGCTTTTCTCTGCTTCTCCAATGGACGACCGGGATCCTCCCTGTGCTTTGCCTTGGGCCTGGAACCGGATCGGTTTCGACAACCTGATTCTCTCCCTTTGGAGCAACCCCATCCGCCCGCTCCCTTGTCAACGGGATCCCGTCCCGCCCTTTAGGCACCCTGATTTTCGTTCCCAAGTCCGATTTGCTCTATCCTAGGCTGGGGTTGCTGTACAAAAAAGAACTCTGGACAGAGGCTATGGGAGCACGGGGTTGGCTTGCCCTGATGGGATCCCTGCTGGTGGGCACCTTAGGGGGATGGATAGAGAGCGCTTGGGGGGTGACGGTGCGCGTGCAATTGGCCGACGCCACCGCCCCTGTGGTGGTGGGCGTTTCTCGCCCCGCCCAACTGACCAACAGCCGCCAAGAGGTGCTGGCCGAGTTGCCGCCCATGCAAGGGTTTTTGGCCCAGCCCGGCCCTCAAGGGGTGCGCCTGCAGGGGGTGGTCAGCCCGGTGTTGTTCATCGAGCCGCCAGCGGGTGGCCTGGTGGCGGTGGATGGCCGCTGGTATTCCGGCAAGGTGCTCTTGACCGGGTATAACAGGGTAATGGCCATCAACTACGTGGATCTAGAAGACTACGTGGCCGGCGTGGTGGAAGCCGAGATGGGATCCCGCTTCTTACCCGAGGCCCTCAAGGCCCAGGCGGTGGCAGCCCGCACCTATGTTCTTCACCACCGCAATTCCCGCGGCTGGTTTGATGTGTTTAGCGACACCCGCTCCCAGGTGTATCGGGGCCTCTCGCAGCGCTCAGCCGCCGCCCTAGCAGCAACACACGCCACCCGCGGCATCGTCATGGTGTATGGGGGGCAATTTGTAAACGCCATGTACAGCGCCAGCGCCGGCAGCCAAACCGTTGGGGTGAGCGGGATCCCCTACTTGAGAAGTCTGCCGGATTTTAGCCCCTATCCCAAGTACGGGCATGGCATTGGCATGAGCCAGTGGGGCGCCCAAGAATTGGCCCGTCAGGGCTGGACTTACCACCAAATTTTGGCCTATTACTACCGAGGGGTCAGCTTGGCCCGTCTGCCGGAGTGAGATCCTCGACGTCTCATCCCGGCCTTCTATCTTGCCCGCATCGAGTGTGCTCTAGGTACCTCTGCAACTGTTCCTCAGCCAGCTTGGCATGCTGCTCAGCCAGTTCTGGAGGAGTTAGGATCTGAACGCTGCCCATAAACCGGTTTACCCAGCGCAAAAATTCCCCGTGAGAACGGGGTGGAAGCTGGACTTGGCTACCCATATCAAAAGCATTCGTACATAGAAGAGAGACTGTAAGAAACTTTGGGAAACTTATCAGAAGGATCGGGATGTTGCCAATCTAATTGACTCGCTGGATGAGTTGTTTATTGATGAGGAATTGTACAAGGATCTCCCCTCTCACCATCAGAATCCACCGTTTTTTAATCAAGAAGATGTCCAGCTTGTTTGCTACCAATGGTTTAGGTCAGAGCCTGAGCCTCAGGTGGATCCCTATCTACTTAGGCAGAGGCGAAAGGATCCCTATGAGGCGCTACACTGACGATCGCAGTGACAGGCCTCAATCACCAGTACTCCCATCATGCCCCACGCTAGGGGGTAAAATTTGGCGCTAGCAAACCCTGCCTGCAGGGCTATTCGCCGTTGCTCTTCTCCAGATGGAAAGCGATCCAGGCTGGGATCGATGTAGGCATATTCGGATCCCAGTCCCAAGGCTTTGGCCTGGGCAACGACCTGGGTGTTCAAGTACCAGCGCTGAAAGTGTTCGAGAAAAGGGATCCCTGTAGGGCGATGAAAATCCAAAATGGCGGCACGGCACCCCGGCTTTAGCACCCGTCGGATCTCGCGCAAGGCTTGGGGAATATCGCTCACGTTGCGCAAGCCGTAGCCCATGGTAACGGCATCGAAGCTATCGTTGGGAAAAGGCAAGGTCAGAGCGTCTCCTAGAACCCACTCGATGGGATGGTTAGGGAATAGCTGCCGGGAGCGGTGCCGGGCAATGTTCAGCATGGCGGGAGAGAAATCTAGGCCCACTACACGACCCCTGCGTCCTACTCGGCGGGCCAACTGCAGGGCCAGATCGCCGGTTCCGCAGCACAGATCCAGCACGTGATCCCCTGAGCTGGCGCCCGACCAACGCACGGCCATGCGCTTCCAAACCTGATGGAGACCCAAGCTCAAGGTTTGGTTAAAGAAGTCGTAGTGGGGAGCAATGCGGTCGAAGAGCTCTCGGATTTGCTCAGGCTGTTCAAAGGTTGGACTGGGCACTGCCACCTCATGTTTCCCTGTAAAGACCTGGGGATCTAGCCCCAAGAGCGCGAACGGATCGCCGGCCTGAAGCCAAAAGAAGAGGGGGGCTAGGGCGGCACCGGGATCCCGCTGGCTCCCACTCGGTGGCGGCGGCTGGGGTAATCGGCCAAACTCAGGGACAGGGAGCGGGATCCAGCCAAGCTGGAAGCTGGGATGCGGATGATGCCCTGGAAAACTTGGCTGTTGGGGGGCAACTCCCCCGGCAAACCTTGGGCAAGAGCGTTGATCGAGCGTCCGTTGTCGTCGGTAACGTTCATGAAGCTGTAGAGAAAGCGCACCGTCTCTGACGAGTTGTTCTGCATAGCCACATTCAAGACTACTTGGCTTCCCTCGCGACGAACCGAGAGCACCTGCATGGCAACCTGGCCACTGGTGGCAACTTGCCGAGGGAGGGGAGGTGGGGTGGGCGCCGGTGACGAGGCGCGGGGAGGCGGCGGAGATGGAGTGACAGGTCGGGGGGTAGGCGTTGGAGAGGGGGCCGCCGCCAACTCAGGCGACAGGCGGGGGGTGGGCGTTGGGGTAGGTGTTGCGACTGGCGTGGGCGTTGCCGTGAAAAGAGGGGTAGGCGTTGGGGGTGGGCGAAGGTTTGCTTCCGCTGCTGCGATCACCTCAGCCTCGTTCAGCAAGGGCACGCTGCGGGGATCCCGAACTGCGCGGGAGCGAGAAGCCTGACCGGAACCGGTGACGGGAGAAGAAACCCCCGATAGGGCTCGTTGGCCGAATAGATAGCCTAGACAAGCGCTCACCACCGCCGTGAAGAGGAATGCGCTCAACCAAAACAGCACCCCCGAGAACCCGGAGGTGAACTCCTGCGGCGGTCTGGCCAGTCTACGCAAAGGCTGTTAACTCCTGCTGCAGATTCGCTTTACCTATGATACGCAAGCAATAGGGAAGCTAAGAATTCTCGACTGGGGCAGAGTTTTTGCGCTGTTGCTCATGGGCCTGCAGCGTGGCCCTGTCCAAGTTGGGCAGCCGTTCCCCCAGCCACCAACCCGGATCTTCCCAGCTCAGGGATCCCAGCCATTTGCCGGCCCGATCCGCCAAGACCAGGCCCAACAGAACCGGAGCGGTGGTGAGCCCCAACGCCAGGCTGAGCCAGAGGGGCGGAGAGTTTTGGGGGGGAGAAGATGCCGGCTTGGGACTGGTCATGGCTGAACTCGTGCTACTCAGATCCTAAATCTACTTGGTGGCATTCCATCGAACCCAGTGCTTGGGCAGAGCGCAAATCCCACCGGACGCAGGTCGGGCAGGTCAGCGGAGCAGCAAGAGAGCCTGTGGAAAACCGTTTTATTTTTGTCTTTCATTCTGCGATACTGCTAGGGGTGATGTTGAGAATCCCAACGCAATGGCGATGGAAAATGTAGCTGGGGATCCGCTGCGACTTCCTCAAGGGCAGATGGGCTTGGCGGGATCCCAGTTGCACCTTGCCCGTTCCGCCCCCTGTGGCCTACTGTTGAGTCTGCTCTGGGTTGCTCCTGCTCTTGCCCAGCCGGAAGCCCCTGGCTCCGCTACTTTTGCTCTGCCCAACCGCCGCGGAATCCGGGGGGCCGGGGGGGGCGGGGGGGGGGGCCGCGGGGGCGCGGGGGGCGGGCGCGGCGGCGCGCGGCGCGCG
>NZ_JANSJB010000108.1:0-7719 GCF_047462355.1 Synechococcus sp. H55.9
CTGACGATTGTCCGGCCAGCAACCTTCATTAAGGTAGCAAATAGGTCTCTTTCACAGGTTTGCTAGAACGACACCTGAGTTCGCGGTCAATTGGGCAGAGGGTTCTGACCGGCAAAAAGGCTGCGACTGTAGCAGGTTTAGTCGAAAAAAAGCTGCACAACCCGAACGGCTTACCCTACTTATTGAGGAGGGCAAATGCCCCAACGCCGACCAACTTCCATAGAACTTTAATTTTTCCTGGCCTATGCTTGACTTGACTTGGCTGGATCCCCTTGTCCAGCACTTTCAACTGGGGGATCCGGATCCACCCGAAGCCATCCGAGTGGGCCTCATTCACCAGACCTGGAAACTCAATACCTCTGAGGGATCCTTCATTGCCCAGCGCCTTCATCCCCGTTTGGATCCTGCTGCCACCGAAGACGGTCAAGCCGTCGGCCAATGGCTAAGGCAACAAGGCTTCCCCGTGCCCCAATTTCGCCGCGCTCGGGATGGATCCCTGCATTTGAGCTGGGCAGAAGGGCTGTGGCGGGTTATGGAGTGTCTGCCGGGATCCTCGCATTCAACCCCGCCCGATGGGAGTTACCTGGAAGAGGCAGGGGCAGCTGTTGGACGCTTGCACCGGCTCTTGGCCCAGTGGCAATATCGCTTTCGCTTCCAGATCCCGCATTTTCACGACACGGCCCACCTTTGGCAACAGCTCCGCCAGCGCGACCCGGCGCCAGAAGTGCGAGCAGAATGGCAATTTTTAATCGAAACTGTGCCGCACCTTTTGCTGCCCTCAGGGATCCCAACGCAGATCATCCATGGCGATCTCAAGTTCAACAACTTTTTGTTCGACGAGCAGGGGCGATTTGTGGGTCTGGTGGATCTGGACACCTTTATGTATCACAACCTCTACGTTGAACTGGGAGATGCTTTGCGCTCCTGGGGTAAACGAGGCAATACCTTTCAGCCCAAGGCGATCCTGGCGGGGTTGCGGGGCTATGCCCAAACCGGCAACCTGCACACCCTACAACCAGAACTCATCATCCAAGGGATCCAACTGATTACCCTGGAATTGGGGATCCGCTTTCTGCAGGATTGGTTCGAGGACTGCTACTGGAATTGGGATCCGCAGCGGTACCCAAGTCGCAAAGCCCATAACCTAGCCCGCTGCCAACAGCAAATTTGCCTGTATCAAGACCTCACCCAGATGGCGCCCCAACTGCTGGAGCCCATGCGCGCCCTCGTTGCAGCAGCAAGGGAATTGGCTTTCGGTTAATTTAAATTTATGTTAATTTAGAAGCAGCTTCCTCTTCGTTGCGCGATCCCTATGAGCAGCCTTCAACTTCCCCGCTGGTTGGAATTGGCACTGCCTTTTTTTCACCCTGTGCTGATGATTTTGGCCTTTGCCCTGGCTCTGTATGCCCTCTACCTGGGGCTACAGGCGCGGCGGGTGCGCACCGCCTCGGCAGAAGAACGCAAGGAGCTGATCAAAGGGAAGTTTGCTCAGCGGCACTTCCTGGCCGGATCCCTGTTTCTGGTGTTCATGGTGTTCGGAGCCCTGGGCGGCATGGGGGTCACCTACCTCAACAACGGCAAGCTGTTTGTCGGGCCTCACCTGCTGGCCGGCTTGGGCATTGTCGCCTTGGTGGCCAGCTCGGCGGCTTTGGCGCCGCTGATGAAGGATGGCCAGAAGGTTTGGGCCCGCAATGTTCACCTGATGCTTAACGCGGTGATTTTGGCGATCTTGGGTTGGCAGGCGGTGACCGGCTTTCAGATTGTGCAGCGCATCGTCAACCAGATGCTGACCGCCCCTCAGGTAGCCTGACCCGCTTTGGGCAGAGGCAGTTGCCAGAGAAGGCGTCCATGTCAAAATAGACGCTGTCTCCCTCTCCTTGGGTTGGAGAGGGACGCTTTCTCCAGGTACTTAGCCCCAGTCAACGGTTTTCTCATGTCTGTCAGCCCTCTTCCCAGTTGGGTCAAGCGTTCCATCGGCAAGGCCAGCGATATCTCGGCGGTGCAGCAGGTGGTCAAGCAGCGGGGCCTGCACACCATCTGCGAAGAGGGGCGCTGTCCCAATCGGGCGGAGTGCTACAGCCAAAAGACCGCCACCTTTCTGCTCATGGGCGGGATCTGCACCCGCGCCTGTTCGTTTTGTCAGGTGGCCGGTGGGCGGCCTGCACCGTTGGATCCCGCAGAGCCGGAAAAGGTGGCCGAGGCGGTTGAGCTGCTGGGTCTCCGCTATGTGGTGCTCACCTCGGTAGCCCGCGACGACCTGCCCGACCAGGGATCCGGTCGCTTCGTGGAGGTGATGCAGGCGATCCGGCGGCGCTGCCCCGGCACCCAGATCGAGGTGCTCACCCCCGACTTTCGCGGCGATCGCGACTGCATTGCCCGTGTGGTGGCCGCTCAGCCCGTCTGCTACAACCACAACATCGAAACCGTGCGGCGGCTGTCGCAGGCGGTGCGGCGCAGCTCCGGCTACGACCTATCCTTGCGGGTTT
Source organism: Synechococcus sp. H55.9 (assembly GCF_047462355.1). NCBI lineage: Bacteria > Bacillati > Cyanobacteriota > Cyanophyceae > Synechococcales > Synechococcaceae > Synechococcus > Synechococcus sp. H55.9. Next base: position 2,487 of record NZ_JANSJB010000108.1, read on the forward strand.
TGCGAACGGTGAAGGAGCTGGATCCCGGCCTGCCCACCAAGTCCGGCCTGATGCTGGGGCATGGGGAAACCCGCGCAGAAGTGCTGGAAACCTTCCGGGATCTGCTGGCGGTGGGGTGCGACCGGCTCACCCTGGGGCAATATTTGCAGCCTTCCTTGGCCCACCGCCCTGTGGAGCGCTACTGGACGCCGGAGGAGTTTGCCGAGCTGGGCCAGATCGCCCGTGAGATGGGGTTTCGCCAGGTGCGCTCCGGGCCATTGGTGCGCAGCTCCTACCACGCTGCTGAAATGGTGCAGAACTAGGCGAGAGAACTGGGCAAAGGCGGTGCGCCGTCTGTCGTAGCCGGCTTTTCCCGTCCGAGCAGGGCATGAAGACCTGCCCCTAGACCGAAGGCTTGGGCCGCAAACCGGCTGAGCGCCTGCGGCGCCAGGGATCCCAGGCGGTATAAACTTGCCCCCGCCACCAAACCCGGCAAAAGGCCGTTGCCCCAGTCTCCCCACAGCCAGGAGCTCATCCCTTCGGCGCACAGCAGCAGCGCCCCATTGAGCAGCAGCGGTCGCCCCAGCCCTTCGCGAAAAGAGACCAGCGCCTTCCATAGGGCTTCCCAGGGCAGATGCAAGCGTACCCCCAAGCCCAACAGCCACAGGCCATCCAGCAGCGGGGCCAGCAGCAAATCCCACCCCAGCGGCGCCAGGCCCACCGCGATCCCCTTGCCGAGGGCAACAACCTTGCCCCATTGCTCTACAAAGCGGGCGTGATGCTGCCATTGTTTTTCCAGAATCTGGGCCTGAACCCAATCCAGCCGCCTCAAGACGTTCAAGGCCAGGAGGGAGCCCGCCTCCGTTTGCAAAATCTCCACAATGCGCCCCCGCAGAGTCTCAATTTGGGGTGCGGGCCGTTCCCACTCCAGGGTGATGCGGCCATCCGGCCAGTGGGTGCGCACTTTCAGAGGTTTTGGGCAAGCGGCGACGGTCAGGATCTCCTGCGGCGACACCCAGCCCAGGTGGCGGCTGATCTGGGCGCGAATCGCCTGCAATTCGGCTTCTGAATAGAGATCGCACTTGTTCAACACCAGCAGGATGGGCTTGTGCAGGGTGCGCAGCTCCAACAGGGCTTGGTATTCCAACTGGGTTAGGTCGGTGGCGATGACAAACAAGATCAAATCTGCCGAGCGGGCCACGTCCCAGGCCAACTGTTCGCGGGCTGCGCCTTCTACTTCGTTCAAACCCGGAGTATCCACCAGCCTCACCCGCCAAGGGATCTCCGGATCCGGTTGCCACAGCAGAGATTGGGGCCGTTGGGTGACCCCATTCAGGGGCCCTACCTCCAGCCGCGCCTCGCCGATCAGGGCATTCAGAACGGCTGACTTGCCGCGGTTGACCAGCCCGAACACCGCAATGGCAAACAGGCGGGCGGTGAGGCGCTTGCGCAAAGCTGATAAAGCTCTCAACTCCGGCTGCACATCCTGACGCCTGGCCAGAGATTGCCAGTGATCCCAGCAACTGTGCAAAACCGTTTCGGCTTGGGCGAGAGGAGGGGTCATAGACAGGGGCAAAGGACTAACCCTCACTCTAGAGGGAATTGCACCCCAGGGCCAGCCGTTTCTCCCCCCCAGCGTGGGGAACCGCCTGGCTCACAGAATAGGGCATGATGGCTTTAGGCTTCTGCTGGCTTTCCTATGCTGTATCGCCTTTCCCCCTCTCTGAAATGGCTCCGCATCGGTGGATCCCATCGTTCTAAGCAAGAGCGCCAGATCGTGCGCAGCCTGCTGGCCTTTGCCGGGGCGCTGTTGGTTGCGGATGTTGTGCTCCTGAGCGCCCTTCATTAGTCGGATGGGCAGGTTGGTCGTTGCTAATTCCGAATAAGTCTGAGACACCTCCCTACCCCTCTGCGCTGCCACAAGCAAAGGGGAGGGGATTTAAGGGCTGGCGGGCGGTTACCTGCAGCTTTTTCCGGCGTTATCTGCTGCAGTCATGTGGATCGATCTCTTGCGTAGGTAAGGCTCCCGCTTGGCTACAGAGCTCCCATAAAGTTCGGAAAAAGCTATATCTCAAACCCAATGAAGACACATCAGGACAGCTTGGTAGCCCCGCACTTTAGCGCGGGGACGAGAAGCCCGTAGGCAAGTTTAGTTGCTCTACTACTAATAATGCTCGTCAACTTATCGTTCCCAAGCACCTACTACGGTGAAAAACCCGATCCGTGCATTGGGGAACGAGAAGGAACGAAAAGTAAGCAGAATCTTGAGGTTTTGCCTCAAGTGACTGTCTAGGGGCGTCTTGACAACGCCTTTGCGAGTCCGTTTGTGGACTGCGTAAGAATCCCCCGACTTCAGTCGGAGGGAGTGTCAATCCAAGCCGCTTCCCTCACCCCCAGCCCCTCTCCCTCTGGGAGAGGGGGGTTGGGGAGCGGCATGACGAAAGGCTGCACGGGATCCCTTGTGCTGCGGGGAGGGGGGTTGGATCGGGAATAATGGAAGCGGCCTAAGCCGGGAGGGTCAGGTTTTCCCGGAGCTGAGGCTGGTGTTCTTTTTCCCTTGAGGCCGGCTATGGTTTTGCAGGAGGCGGCGGGCGTGCCCCGCATCAACGCGCGCGAGTCGGATGCTTTCGACATTTTCAACCTGAAGCATTATCTCGGCCCCAACCCCTACCTGGATACAGCCGCTTTCACCTTCGACTTTGCCCTCACCCAGTGCCCCCAGCCGCTGCCTATTGAGGCCTACCTGTCCAAGGTCTGCTCCTATTTTCCCTCCTTGCAGGAGGGATCCTATCCTTCCTATGCCCATTTGTTTGCTCGGCTGGTGGCGGAGGTGAACCGGCTGCAGATGGATCTGCACTTGCAGCGGTGGAGCTGTCACCCGTTTCCAGAGTACGTGCGCATTGCGGTGCAGACCTTGCACGGGCGTACCACTCGTGCTGCGGTCTATTTTGCCTGGGATTGGCTGGAGGCCATCGCCCAGGGGGAGCCCTTCGACGTTGAGGGGGAGATGCGTCGCCTGCAGCAACTGTTTCGCGACTCGGTGTACGGCGGGCCGACGGTCTATGCCCTCTTGCGGGCTGCGCACGAACGCGGGATCCCTGCCTGCTACCTGTGGGATGAAGGGGTCATGCAGTATGGCTATGGGCGCAACCAAGTGCGAGGGGTGGCCACCACCTTTCACTGCGACAGCCATCTCGACTCTGACTTCACCACCCGCAAAGACGATTGCAAGGCCTTTCTGGCGGCGCAAGGGTTCCCCGTGCCCCAGGGGGAGGTGGTTACTTCTTTGGCAGAGGCTTTGCCATTGGCGCAGGAAATCGGCTATCCGGTGGTGCTCAAGCCGGTGGCCGGCCACAAGGGGATCGGGGTGACAGCAGGCATTCAAACCCCAGAAGAATTGGCCTTTGCCTACAGTGCAGCGGTGGCAGCCATTCCCCCTGAGCAGCCGATCCGGCTGATCCTGGAAAAGCATCTGCAGGGCAGCGATTTTCGCCTGTTGTGTGTGGGCGGGCGCTTTGTGGCGGCCACAGAACGACGCCCGGCCTCGGTAACCGGCGATGGCCACAGCAGCATTGGGCAACTGATCGAGCAGGCCAACCGGGATCCCGCCCGCTGGGATACCCCCACTTCTCCGCTGGGGCCGATCCAGTGGGACGAGGCGATGGAGCGCTTTCTGGCGGAGCAGGGCCTGACGGCGGACAGCGTGCTGGAACCAGGGCGGACGGTCTACCTGCGCAAGGTGTCCAATCTTTCGGCGGGGGGGGTGAGCCGCGATGTCACGGCCACCGTCCATCCCGACAACGTGGTTTTGGCCCAAACCATTGCCCAGCAGTTCTCGCTGGTGTGCTTGGGCATCGATGTCATCGCCACCAGCCTAGAGCGCTCCTGGAAAGAGGGATCCCTGGGCATTATCGAGATCAATGCCGCACCGGGTGTGCTCATGCACCAAAAGCCGGCGATGGGCACGGGCGTGGATGTGCCAGGGGCGATCCTCGACCACCTGTTCCCCAAGACGGCCCGCATCCCAATTTTGACCTTCAACCGCCTTACCTTGGCCGAGGCGCACACCCTGGTGGAGCACATTCTGTCCCACCGTCCCGGCAGATGGGTAGGATGCGTCTGTCGGGAGGGCGTGCTGCTGAACCACAGCTTTAGGCCCCTGAACGGCAGCCTCTTTCGCCAGGCGAAAACCCTGCTGCGCCATCCCCACCTGGATCTGCTGTTGGCAGAAGCCGACGAAGAGACCCTGGAGCGGGAGGGCTTGGCCTACGAAGGCAGCGACTTGGTGGTGCTGCGGGATCCCTCCGATAAAGAGCTGCAAACCCTGAAGCGGCAGCTCAACCCCGACGGTGCCCTGTTCTTGCAACGGGAGTCCACCCTAACGTTGACGGTGGCCGGCCAGGTGGAGCGGTTTGAGCTGCCAGGAACAGACCTGCAGATGGGGATCCTGCTGCGATCCATGACTCTGCGGATCATCTGCAGAACCCTCAGCCAGATGCTGAAGAACTGGTCTGGCTGAGGCGAGGGATCCCTGTTGGGAAAAAGGCTAACCCTGCACCCCTCGGCAAGAAACGCTATCATAGAAGTCCAATGAGTAGGCTACCTTGGTAAAACCGCAAGAGGCAGGTCGGATGGATTGGGTAGAAAAAGTCCTGGAAAAGCTCCGCGAATGGGTAGAACGGGTGATCGATACCCTGCTAGGCCATCCTCAGCCCCAACCGGCACCCATTCCGGTAGAAAATGGATCCCATCGTCGTCGTTAATCCGACTGCCATTGCCACCGGCGGCGAGACCCTGAGCCTGCTGGTGTTGCACGGCCCCAACCTCAACCTGCTGGGAGTGCGCGAGGTGGGCATTTACGGCTCGGTATCCTTGGAGCAGCTCGATCAGGCTCTGCATCAGCAGGCAGAAAGGCTGGGGGCAAGATTGGAAATTCTGCAGTCCAACCATGAAGGGGTGCTCATCGATGCCATTCACCACGCGCGCCAGCGCCATGCCGGTATTTTGATCAACCCCGGCGCCTACACCCACACCAGCATTGCCCTCCGAGATGCCATTGCCGCCGTGGGACTGCCCACCGTGGAAGTTCACCTGAGCAACATCCACCGCCGCGAGTCCTTCCGGCAGCACTCCTACATTGCCGCCGTAGCGGTTGGGCAAATCAGCGGTTTTGGGGCGCAAAGCTATCTGTTGGGATTACAAGCTCTGGTGCAGCACCTGCGCCTGCAATCGGCGTAGGTGCCCGCAACTGTCC
>NZ_JANSJB010000109.1:0-7410 GCF_047462355.1 Synechococcus sp. H55.9
GCGTCAGATGTGTTTAAGATACAGACACCTAGCACGGCAGAGCCAGATCCAGACCGCCCAGCCCTCACCCCCGGCCCCTCTCCCAAAGGGAGAGGGGGGTTAGAGCAGCGCGTTCACGACAGCGTTGCATAGCCATGAGGATGCAGAGAAACGTTTCATTGCTGCTTGAAATGACTGTGCCTCACCTTTGCAAGCCTACTTTTATGCACAAACCGCAATTGGAAAATGACAAAACGGCATAACTTGTTACAAAATGTAACGGCAAATACCAAAGTTAACGGTTGGCCATCGCTAAGGTAGCCGGTGTTACCCTACGGCAGCGACGATGGCGAACCAATTTGAGCGCCTCAAAAGCGAAAAGGACGGGCTGGCGGTCAAAGCCGAGCTGGAAGCGTTTGCCCGCATGGGCTGGGAGAACATCCCTGAAGACGACCGGGATCACCGCCTCAAGTGGCTGGGGATCTTCTTTCGCAAGCGCACGCCCGGCCAGTTTATGCTGCGGCTGCGCCTGCCCAATGGGATCCTGACCAGCGGCCAGATGCGGATGTTGGCGGCGATCATCCATCCCTATGGAAAAGATGGCGTAGCCGACATCACCACCCGGCAGAACTTGCAACTGCGCGGCATCCCCATCGAGGAGATGCCCCAGATCTTGGGCTACTTGAAGGAGGTGGGCCTAACCAGCATCCAGTCGGGCATGGACAATGTGCGCAACATTACGGGATCCCCCCTCGCGGGCATTGACCCAGATGAGCTGATTGACGTGCGCGGCCTCACCCGCAAGGTGCAGGACATGGTAACCAACAACGGCGAGGGCAACCCTTCCTTCACCAATCTGCCGCGTAAGTTTAACATCGCCATCTGCGGTTGTCGCGACAACTCCGTTCATGCGGAGATCAACGACCTGGCCTTTGTGCCGGCCTTCAAAGCGGGCAAGCTGGGCTTCAACGTCTTGGTGGGGGGCTTTTTTTCGGCCCGCCGCTGTGCCGAGGCCATCGGGCTGGATGTCTGGGTGGATCCGCGCGATGTGGTTCCTCTGTGCGAGGCGGTGCTGCTGGTCTACCGGGATCACGGCCTGCGGGCCAACCGGCAGAAGGCGCGGCTGATGTGGCTCATTGACGAGTGGGGCCTGGAGAAGTTTCGGGCGGCTGTGGAGCGGCAGATCGGCCATCCGCTGTCCAGAGCGGCGGAAAAAGATGAGGTGGTCTGGCAGAAGCGGGATCTCCTGGGGGTGCATGCCCAGAAGCAGCCGGGCTTGAACTTCGTTGGCCTGCACGTGCCGGTGGGACGGCTGAATGCCCTGGAGATGATGGAGCTGGCCCGCCTAGCGGAGGTATACGGCTCCGGGGAGCTGCGGCTGACGGTGGAGCAGAACGTGCTCATCCCCAATGTGCCCGATTCGCGGGTGGCGCCGCTGCTTAAAGAGCCGCTCTTGAAAAAGTTCTCCCCCAACCCAGGGCCCTTGCAGCGGGGGCTGGTGTCCTGCACGGGCAACCAGTTCTGCAACTTTGCCCTCATCGAGACCAAAAACCGCGCTGTGGCTCTAATGGAAGAGCTGGAAGCCGAGCTGGAGATCCCGCAGACGGTGCGCATCCACTGGACGGGCTGCCCCAACTCCTGCGGCCAGCCCCAGGTGGCCGATATCGGCCTAATGGGCACCACCGCCCGCAAGGACGGCAAGCCGGTGGAAGCGGTGGACATCTACATGGGGGGAGAAGTGGGCAAAGACGCCAAGCTGGGCGAATGTGTGCGTCGAGGGATCCCTTGCGAAGACCTCAAGCCCGTCTTGGTGGAGCTGCTGATTGAGCACTTCGGGGCCAGGCCGCGCCAGCGTCCATCGGCTGCTCAAACTGCTTCTTCCCCCGTGATGGCTTGCTAAGTAGGGGCCAAGTCTGGGGAAGGTTTTCTCTCTGCGTCGTTCAAAATCTTGGAGGTTCCGATGTCTAAACTGTTCTCCCGTCGCCAATTTTTGGCCGGGGCAGCCGCCCTGGCAGCAGGAGCAGCCGCGGCTGGGATCCCACGCGCCCAATCGCAATCTTTGGGTCAGGGCTACTGGGTGGCCCAGGCCGATACTCCCGAGACCCCGCGGGCCAAGCTGGGGTTCATTGCTCTCACCGACGCCGCCCCCCTGATCATCGCCAAAGAGAAGGGGTTTTTTGACAAGTACGGCATGAAGGACGTGGAGGTGGTCAAGCAGGCCTCTTGGGGCACCACCCGCGACAACTTGGTGCTGGGATCCGCTGCTGGCGGCATCGATGGGGCGCACATTCTCACCCCCATGCCCTATCTCATCACCACCGGCAAAGTTACCGATGGCAAGCCGGTACCGATGTACATTCTGGCCCGCCTGAACTTGGACGGTCAGTGCATCAGCATTGCCAACGAGTACCGGGATTTGCAAATTGGCCTGGATAGTTCCCCCCTCAAAGCCAAGTTTGCGGAAGCGCGAGCTGCCGGCAGGGATCCCAAATGCGCGGTAACCTTCCCCGGCGGCACCCACGACCTGTGGATGCGCTACTGGCTGGCCGCCGGCGGGATCGATCCCAATGGCGATGTCTCTGTCATTGTGGTGCCGCCGCCCCAGATGGTGGCCAACATGAAATCCAAAACGATGGAAGCCTTCTGTGTGGGCGAGCCTTGGAATGCTCAACTGGTGAACCAAAAAGAGGGCTATACCGCCCTCACCACCGGCGAGCTGTGGAATCGCCATCCTGAGAAAGCCTTTGCTCTGCGGGCTGACTGGGTGGATGCCCACCCGAAAGCCACCTTGGCGCTGTTGAAGGCGGTGCAAGAAGCCCAGATCTGGTGCGACCAAATGGAGAACAAAGAGGAAATGTGCCGGATCATCGGCGACCGCCGCTGGCTGGGGGTTCCTGTGGCCGATATCTTGGGTCGCGCCAAAGGCACCTTTGACTACGGCACCGGCAAAGTGGTGCAAAACAGCCCCCACCTGATGAAGTTCTGGCAAGACAATGCTTCCTACCCCTTCAAGAGCCACGACCTTTGGTTCCTGACCGAAGACATCCGCTGGGGCTATCTGCCCGCCGACACGGATACCAAAGCCCTGGTGGACAAGGTCAACCGAGAAGATCTCTGGCGCGAGGCCGCCAAAGCCATTGGCCAAGAGGCCGCCATTCCCCCCAGCACCTCTCGCGGCGTGGAAACCTTCTTCGATGGGGTCAAGTTCGACCCCGAAAATCCGGCTGCCTATCTGGAGAAATTGGCCATCAAGAAGCTGGCCTAGCCTGCTCCTTCCAGGGCTTGCAGAACACCTGCAAGCCCCCTGTCCGAGAGATTTCCCTAAGAGCCCCCAGACAGGTTCAAATTAAACCTCTTCTCTCTTGCACTTTCCCTACGCTGACTTTGACCATAGCCCTACTCTCAGCAAACTATGCATCTTCTCCACTTTGCCTTGAAGGTGGGCTGCCACCTCTTCCCTTTGCTCATCCGCTTAGGCCGTTGGCTGCTGAGCCAAGGTGCCTCTCTTCAGGCCCATGCCGGGATCCCTTCTGCCACGAGCTCTGGATCCGCTTGGAGGCAACGAGTCCGGATCCATCAAGCGCTGCGCCGCATTCTCTTGCCCGCTACGGCAATTTTCATCGTGCTCCTGCTCTGGCAAATCCTCTACAGCCGGCCCGGCGCCAACCTGCCCACCCCGCTCCAAGTTTGGCAGGACACCTGGGATCCCCTCATTAAAGATCCCTTTTTTGACTACGGCGGCAACGCCAAAGGACTGTTCTGGCAAATCTGGGCCAGCCTGCAGCGGGTGTTCATTGGGTTTTTCTTGGCCAGTCTGGTGGGGGTTTTGGGCGGCATGGTGATCGGGGTCAACCGCTGGCTGCATGAGGCTTTGGATCCCATTGTTCAGGTGTTGCGCACGGTGCCACCTCTGGCTTGGCTGCCGATTTCTTTGGCCGCCTTTCGCGATGCCAACCCCTCCGCCATTTTTGTTATCTTCATCACGGCCCTCTGGCCCATTTTGATCAACACCATTGCCGGTGTACAGCGGATCCCACAGGACTACCGCAATGTGGCCAGAATTGTACGCATGTCCGGCTGGAAGTATTTCTTTAAGATTGTCTTTCCGGCCACGGTGCCCTACATCTTTACCGGCCTGCGCATCGGGGTGGGCCTCTCTTGGCTGGCGATTGTGGCTGCAGAAATGTTGGTTGGCGGGGTGGGCATCGGCTTCTTCATTTGGGATGCCTGGAATAGCTCCCGCATCAGCGAAATTATTGTGGCTTTGATCTATGTCGGCCTGGTTGGCCTTTTGTTGGATCGGGTTACGGCTTGGATTGGCTCGTTGGTGGTTGCCGAGGATCACTAGGTTGGACTGAGCCCGGAGTTGGCTGCTGACAGTTTGCTCACTTTTCAAAAATGAATCTCAAGGGATCCCTTAGGTAGCATCATGAAGACTCAGCCCTACATCGAAGTTGACCATGTAGACAAAGACTTTTTCCTGGACAATGGGGAGGTTTATCCCGCTCTAAGAGACATCCATCTGGAGATCCAAAAAGGGGAATTTGTCTCGCTAATTGGCCACTCCGGCTGCGGCAAGTCCACCCTCCTCAACATCATCGCCGGCCTGGAAAAACCCTCCCGCGGCGGCGTGCTGCTGGAAGGCCGGCAGATGACGGAGCCCGGCCCGGAGCGCATGGTGGTGTTCCAGAACTATTCCCTGCTGCCCTGGCTGACGGTGCGGGAAAACATCGCCCTAGCCGTGGACGAGGTGCTGGGATCCCTTCCCCAAGCAGAGCGAGCCCGCATCGTGGAAGAGCACATCCGCCGCGTGGGTTTGCAGGGGGCAGCCGACAAGCGGCCCGCCCATCTGTCGGGGGGGATGAAACAGCGGGTGGCCATTGCCCGGGCTTTGGCCATTCGCCCGCGGGTGCTGCTGCTGGATGAGCCGTTTGGGGCGTTGGACGCCCTCACCCGCGGCAGCCTGCAGGAGCAACTGATGGAGATTGCCCAGGCGGAGCAGCTCACCTGTATTTTGGTTACCCACGATGTGGATGAGGCGCTTCTGCTTTCGGATCGGGTGGTGCTGCTGACCAATGGCCCGGAGGCCCGCATCGGCCAGATCTTGCGGATCCCGTTTCCGCGGCCGCGCCACCGGTTGGAAGTGGTGAATCACCCCGAGTACTACAGCCTGCGGGGGGAGATGATCTACTTTCTCAACCAGCAAAAGCGGGCCCGCCAGAAAACTCCTACCCGTGTGGCCATCGCCAAGGGGGGGCTGGAAAAAGTCAACTTGGCAATTGGCTTTGTGCCCCTCAACGACTGCGCCCCTCTGGTGGTGGCCCAAGAAAAGGGCCTGTTTCAGAAGTACGGCCTGGAACAGGTCACGCTGGTCAGGGAGCCGGGCTGGAAAACCATCTGGGAAGGGAGCCGCTCCGGTCGGCTGGATGCGGCCCTGGTGGTGGCCGGGATCCCTTTGGCCTCTACCCTGGGGGTGGGCGGGGTACCGGTGCCTTTGGTAACTGCGCTTACTGTTTCCCGCGGCGGCAACGCCATCACCTTTGGGCGCCGACTCCTGCTGCAGGCCTTCCAGAGCCCCTGGGATCTTCGCCAGTACCTCCGCCAAACTCCCGATACGGTTCATACGCTGGGGGTGGTGCACCCGGCCTCGATGCACAACTTCCTATTGCGCTATTGGCTGGCCAGCGGCGGCGTGGATCCGGATCGAGATGTGACGTTGACGGTGATCCCGCCGCCGCAGATGGTGGCCCACCTCAAGGCCGGCAACATCGACGGCTACTGCGTGGGCGAACCCTGGAACTCCCGCGCCGTGCGGGAACAGGTGGGGGTTATCGTTGCCACCACTCCCGAACTCTTGCCCAGCCACATCGAGAAAGTCCTGGCGGTGCGCCAAGACTGGGCCCAAAGCTACCCCCGCACCCACGTGGCTCTGGTCAAGGCGCTGCTGGAGGCCTGTCACTACTGCGATCAGCCGCAGCACCGTCCCCAGATCCTGGAGTGGCTGGCCCAGCCCCAGTATGTGGGCGTGGTCACAGCCGATCTGGAGCCGGGGTGGAGGGGCATCCTGCAGCGGGGCATTGCCGATGAATCGCAGGTGATTGTCGGTTTCCACCAGTTTGCCAACGGGCGCAACACCTGCCCCGAACGCTTGGAGCACCTCTGGATCCTGACGCAGATGGCTCGCTGGGGCATCTGCCCCTTCCCTCGCAATTGGGTTGCTGTCCTCGACCAAGTGCTGGATGACAAAACCTACGCCCTAGCTGCCAGAGAACTGGGGCTGCCGGATCGGGCCCACGATCGCGGGGCTTTGCTCTTTGCCGACGGATCCCGCTTTGATGGCGAGGATCCCTTGAACTACCTGGAGTCGGTGGCCATTCGCCAGGAGCTGAAGCTGCAGGAATACCCCCTCAGCAAGGTCTAGTTTTTGCCCTACTGAACTCAACTGGAAGGCTTTATGATGACCCACTCTCGCTTAACTTCTTTGTCCTTTTCTTCAGCCTCTTCCCTCTCAGGTCTGCCCCTTCTTTCCCTTCAGAATGTGGGCAAGACCTACTTTACGGCGGCAGGAGCCTTTGTGGCGCTAGAAAATGTCAACTTGGAAGTGGCCGCCGGCGAATTTGTCTGCATCATCGGCCACTCCGGCTGCGGCAAGTCCACCTTGATCAACATGGTGGCCGGGTTTTCTGCTCCTACTTCGGGATCCATTACCCTCAAGGGCCAGCCCATCACCGCCCCAGGGCCGGATCGGATGATGGTGTTCCAGAACTATTCCCTTCTGCCCTGGCTGACGGCTTTTGAAAATGTTTATTTGGTGGTGGACCAGGTCTATCCCGATAAATCCCCTAGAGAGAAAAGGGAAATCGTTCAAGAACACCTAGAACTCGTGGGTTTGGCCGAAGCAGCCCACAAGCGGCCCAAGCAGCTCTCCGGGGGTATGAAGCAGCGAGTGGCCATTGCCCGCGCGCTGGCGGTGCGCCCAGAAGTGCTGTTGCTGGATGAGCCCTTCGGGGCCTTGGATCCCATTACCAAGCAAGAGCTGCAGGATGAGCTGCTGGCCATTTGGCGAGATCACCGCTGCACGGTTTTGATGATTACCCACGACATCGACGAGGCTCTTTATCTGGCAGACCGGGTGGTGATGATGACCAATGGCCCTGCTGCCCATATTGGCGAGATTTTGACGATCCCCTTTGGGCGACCGCGCAGCCGCGCGCGCATCATGGAAATGCCGGAATTTTACGAGTTGCGCAACTCTGCCCTCGACTTTCTCTACCGTCGCTTTGCCCATGAGGAGAACTAATCAGGGAGTTAACCCTCACCCCCAGCCCCTCTCCCTGAGGGATGGCCCAAGCGCTCCGCGCCGCTCACGCGACCACCCCCAGCCCCTCTCCCTGAGGGATGGCCCTCACCCCCAGCCCCTCTCCCTGAGGG
>NZ_JANSJB010000110.1:0-7293 GCF_047462355.1 Synechococcus sp. H55.9
AATCTCCCCTCTCCCCTAGGGAGAGGGGCTGGGGGTGAGGGATCAGTAATGATTCCCCACCTTGCGGTGGTGGATGGCAGTGAGGCCCTCCAGGTTGGAGACCCGCCCGGCTTCCACCGTGCTATACACCACCCAGTGGTCGCTGGTTTCCAGACGGCTGACCACACGGCATTCCAGGTAGGCCAGGGCATCGGCCAGGATGGGGGATCCGTTGGCGGCGGGGTAAGTTTTGATGCCGGCAAAGCGGTCGGCCCCTGGTGGGAAGCGCTTCAGGAAGTGGCGCATCAAGGGCTGGTAGTGGCCCTCCGGTAAGGCGTTGAGGACGAAGGTATCCCCCACCTGCAGGAAGGACTCGATGGCCCGGTCTTTGGCCACGGCAACGCTGATCCCCGGCGGATCGCTGCTGGCCTGGGCCACCCAGGAGGCGAGCATGGCGCTGGTGGCCTGCCCTTTGCGAGCGGTGAGGATGTAGAGGCCGTTGCTGATGCGGCCCAGGGCGCGATCCAGGTCGGCATCGAGGGCTTTCATCTGCTGAATGCTGCGATCCCGGGTCAGCCATTGCCCCAAGTCGGTACCCGCTTCTTCAGCCACTTGCAGCAGAGCTTCGCTGGCAGGCTGCTTGAGCAAAATCGGGGCAAACACCTCTTTGGCACCGATCTCCTGCAGCGTGTTGCGGCAGAGGTAGACCGACTCATCATCTTCGCCGCCCGACTCGAAGAGGCCAAAGCCCTGCTTGCTGTGGGCAGAGGCCAAGAGGGTTTTCAGCAGCACCTGGGTGGTGGCCGCATCTGGCCCCGATTGGGGCGGCATGCCTATCACCACACCGGCGGCCAAGCTCATCAGCTCGCGCACCTCGTGGGCATCCACCAGCCGCAGATCCACCAGCTCCACCTGGGTGCCGGTTTTTTGGATCCCGTGGGCGATGGCTTGAGCCAGCACTTCCGCCTGGCCATATCCCGACAGGTAGAACACCGCCACCATCCGTTCGGCTTTGGCCTGCTCCAGGCTCCAGGTGCGGTATTGCTCTACCCAGTCGGACAGGTGATGGCGCAGCAGGGGGCCGTGGCCGGTGGCAATGGCGGCGATAGGGGGCAAGGCTTCCATGCGCTTCAGAGCCGAGAGCACCGAGCGGGCGTTGGGCCCCATAAGGCAGTCGTAGTAGAGCTTAAAGTCCGCCTGCAGCAGGTGGGGATGCTCATCCCAGGCGAAGTCGTCGCAGTAGTGCATCCCAAACACATCGCAGGTGTAGAGGATCTGGGTGCCGTGGTCGTAGGTAAGGATGGTGTCGGGCCAGTGCAAGTTGGGGGCGGAGATAAACTCTAGGACATGGCCCTTGCCCAGATCCAGGCGATCCCCCTGCTTCACCACCAGCCGCCGGAAGGGCCGATGCACCAGGTCTTCCAGAAATTGCATGGCCACTTTGGAGGCCACCACCGTCGCCTGGGGCGCCAGCTCCAGCAGATCCCCCACCAAGCCGCTGTGATCCGGCTCGGTGTGGCTGACCACCAGGTAGTCGATCTGGGCAGGATTAAGGAGCCCCTGCAGGAGATCCAGGTACAACTGGCGAAATTTCTCGTGGGAGGTGTCGATGAGGGCCACCTTCTCGCCGCGAATCAAAAAGGAGTTGTAGGTGGTGCCGTTTTCCAGGGCGAATTCAATGTCAAACCGATCTCGATCCCAATCTTGAGAGCGAATGGCGAGGGTATCGGCGCCAATGGGCAAAGTTTGCAGCGTCAGATGCGACTGGGCCAGGTGAGGTGCGACTTGAGGTGCAACCGCAGTAGTGACCATGTTCTCTCCCTAACCTGAAGTCGGTTAACAATTCTGATCTCAATGTAACTGAATGTTTATGCCGAGGCAGGATAAATAATGAAAGGCCCAGGTTTCGAAATCCTTATGGAATGCTTCTAGGGATCCCTGGGTTCCTGCCAATCGAGGGAGTTGAGATTCAAGGCTGCCGCAAACTGGGCCAAGGTGCGGCGCAACTGGTTCAGATTTTGGCCGGTAGCAGCAGAGACAAAGAGAGCTTTGGGGTAGAGCAGGCGCACATCTTCTACCCATTCGGGATCGAGGCGGTCAATTTTGTTAAACACCAATTGTCGCGGCCCGGTGGCCAAGGGCATGCCATCCAGCAATTTTTCCACCGCCTCGATCTGCCCTTCCCAGTTGGGGTGAGAGAGATCCACCACGTGCAGCAGGGCGTCAGCCTCTGTCACTTCCTCCAAAGTGGCCTGGAAGGCGTCCACCAGTTGCTCCGGCAGTTCCGTTAGAAATCCTACCGTGTCGGTGAGCAGCACCGCCTGGTGGTCGGGCAGCTCCAGCCGCCGGGTAGTGGGATCCAAGGTGGCAAAGAGCTGATCGGCAACATAGACCTGGGCGTGGGTGAGGGCATTCAGGAGGGTGGATTTGCCGGCATTGGTGTAGCCCACCAGCGCCACCACGGGAATCTGGGATCCCTCGCGGCGTTGGCGCAGCCGTTGCCGGTGGCGGCGCAGCTCTTCTACTTCTTGCCGCAGCTTGCCGATGCGCCGCTGAATGGCCCGTCGCTCCATTTCCAGTTGGGTTTCCCCAGGGCCGCGGGTGCCGATCCCACCCCCCAGTCGCGACATGGTGCGCCCTCGACCGGCCAGGCGCGGCAGCAGATATTGCAGTTGCGCCAGCTCCACCTGTAACTTCCCGGCCCGTGTTCTGGCCCGCTGGGCAAAGATATCCAGGATCACCTCGCTGCGATCCACCACCCGCACCCCCACCGCCTCTTCCAGGGTGCGCACCTGGCTGGGGGTGAGCTCGCGGTCGAACACCACCAGGTTAGCCCCCAGATCCTGTACCAGCAGCGCCAACTCCTGCACCTTACCAGAGCCAATGACTGTGGCGGAATTGGGGCCTTCCCGCCGTTGCCAGAGGGTTTGCAGCACCTGTCCGCCGGCACTTTCCACCAGGCGGCCCAGCTCTGTCAGCCTGTCCATCAGGTCTTCGCGGCTCTGCCCCAGCTCCTGCAGCCCCACCAGGATCGCTCGCTCCTGCTTGGGATCCACCTGGCGGGCGGTCAATTGGCGCCGAAAGCCATCCTCCAGCTCCGTCACCAGCTCCTGCAGATCCTGTTCTGCCAGGATCCCCAGGGGCAAAGGCTCCGAGACCTGCCAGCGGTGCCCCTCCTGCGGCACCAGGTGGGCCAGATAGGCGCAGTTGACAAAGCCCGTGGCCGCTCCACCTCGCCGCCGCTGCCCTCCTGCCTTGGCCACGGAAAGGGTGATAAGGGCATCCAAACGCTGCAAAGCCATGGCCGTCAGCGCTTTCTGGCCGGGGCCTCCTGCCCCAGTTTGGGTGGTGATGCAGCGGATCCCGGAGAGGCGCTCGGCTCCCTGGCGAGGCAATTCCCAGGCCGGGATCTGGGTCTCAAAAGGGGATCCCAGCCCCACGCGGATCACTTGGCCGCGCCGGTTCAGGTAAACACTGATGGGCTGGCCTTCTAGATCTTGAGTCAGGGATCCCAGCCGTTGGGCAAACTCCACCGTCACCAAGCGGTTGGGGGGTAGGCGCAGTTGGTAAAGCCGTTGCAGTTGTTTTTGCTGGTAGGGCTTTAACCCTTTGACCTGTTCGCGAAAAGGGCGCGCGGCAATGGCAGAACTAAAGCGTGAGTCGGCTGGATGGCGAGAGGTGCTAACCTTGGGCATAGGAATGGGCAGAAACCCAAGAACGAGCTTTTATCTACCATACACGCCGGCTGCCAAGCCCGTGAGTGGCTCAGATCCTTGCCCCATAGATAGAACCCACCTCAGGGACGCGGCCCAACAAATGAGAAAAAGGTGCTGTCTTGAGCAAATCGCGCCGGCGGGACGGAGTCCTCTGCCGGTTCTTGCTTGGCTAACCGTTGGGCTGCTGGCGGGATCCCTCATGGCCTGCCGCCAGAGGGCTGCTCCGGTTTCCCCAGAGCTGGATCCTGTGCGGCGTCACATCGGCAAAGATGGCACGCACTTTGAGGCTTCTTTGGGGGATACCCGCGCCCTTCCCCCTCACTTTCCCCCTCATTTGCAGTTGCCCAACGCTGCCGTTGTCTCTTCCGGGCAGATTTGGGATCGAGGGGGGGGCCTTGCTTCCTTGATTTTGCAGACCTCTCAGCCTCTGGAGGAGATTGCCGCCTACTACCGCCGTACCCTCTGGGGCCGGGGCTGGGATCTCCTCTCGGATCTGGAACAGGCCAACGGCATCCGCACCTTGGTGTTCGAGTCTCCCCCCCACCCTGAACAGTCCCTGTACCAGGCAGTCATTCAGGTGGGATCCCCCCGCCGCGGGCCGGATCAGGTGGAGTACCGGGATATCTTGATTTTGCTGAGTACCGTTGCCCCTGTCGGCAAAGCGCAGCCTGCTGCTGTAGCCTTTCCTTGAAGCATGCCTGTCTATACCCAAGCGATGGAGATTGCCGCTGACGTGGCGCGGGTGGAGCGCTGTCTCATTGACCCGGAGCTGATGCGGCGCTGGCTTAACCCGCTTTTGGGCTGCGAAGCGCTGGGATCCCCTACGGGGCAACTGGGCAGCCGCTACCGCTTTTTCCTGCGCCTGCCTCTCATTTCCCCCAGCCTGGACTGCGTGATCGCCGAGCGGGCCGAGGGCCTGGTGCAGTGGCAGTTTGAGGGGTTTTTTCAGGGCACTGACCGCTGGGAGTGCCGCCCCCAAGCGTCGGGAACGCTGTTGGTGAACCGCTTTGAGTTTTCCATCCCCAACCCCTGGGTGGCGGCAGGGTTTTACCTAGTGGCGGCAGAGCTAACCCGGCACGACATGCGGGCGCAACTGCGACGGCTAAAGGCAGTGGCCGAGGCTTTGGGTTAGGCTGGTGGCAGCAGTAAAGAAACGTAAAAAATGGCAATGACCAGCAACAGCGGCCTGTTCAACCGTCGCTTTTTCGACAACTTCATCCCCCAGCCGGCCAACAGCCCTCTGCAGATTGGCGAGCTGGCCCCCGACTTTGAGCTGCCCAATGTACACGGGGATCCCGTGCGCCTGTCGGACTACCGCGGCCACCAGCCGGTGGTTCTGGCTTTTACCCGTATTTTCACAGAAAAGCTCTTCTGCCCCTTCTGCTACCCCCACATCCAGGATCTGAAGGCCCGCTACGAGGAGATCCGGTCTTTGGGAGCGGAGCTGCTGATGATTACCAGCACCGACCCGGTGCAAAGCCAACAGATCCAAGCCGACCTGCAACTGCCCTATCCGCTGTTGGTGGATCCGGAGTGCAAGACCTTTCGGCTCTACGGTGTCGGCCAAGCGATGGGGGCGCCCCTGCCGGGCCAGTTCATCGTGGATCGCGAGGGGAGACTGCGCTTTAAGCACCTCTTCTCCTTTGCCCAGCCCAACGCCGAGACCGACGAGGTGCTGCGGGCCTTGCGAGAAGGGCTAGCCGGCGGCTGGGACGGAACCCGCCGGGTGGCTCCCGTGCCTTTCCTTTGATATCTGCTGTGCGGGAGGGAAAAGGAGTGGTCTTTGCGCGGCTGGCCCAGAGCGGCGCCCGTCAGGCGGAGATCCTGGAAGTAGTCCTGCGCCACGGCTGGGACTACATGCGGCGCTTGCTCTCCTTGGGCAAGGCGGAAGAGCCGCAACTGCCGCCGCCGATGGTGCTGCGCAACATCCTGGTGGATCTGGGGCCGGTTTATGTGAAGCTGGGCCAGTTGCTGAGCACCCGCCCCGATCTGTTGCCGCGGGAGTACATCGAGGCCCTCAGCACGCTGCAGAGCAATGTGCCCCCCGTGCCCTGGAAGGCGGTGGAGATCCTGCTGCGCCAGCAGTTGCAAAAGCCGCTGGAGCAGATATTCAGCAGCCTGGATACAGAAGCGGTGGCAGCGGGATCCATCGCCCAAGTCCATCGCGCCCGCCTGCTCAGCGGCGAACTGGTGGCCCTCAAGATCCAACGGCCGGGGCTGGAAGCAGTGGTGGAACAGGATACGCGGCTTATCCGTGGCATTGCTGAGCTGGTGGCGCAAACGGAGTTCGGTAGGCTAACAGACGTGGTGGCCTTGGCCAATGAGTTTTGCCGGGCGCTGCAGGCGGAGCTGGACTTTACCCAGGAAGCCCGCCACACGGAGCAACTGCGGCAACACCTGCAGGCTAGCCGTTGGTTTGACCCAGCACAGTTGGTGGTGCCGCGCGTCTACTGGTCGCTCACTACCCCCAAGGTGCTGACGCTGGAGTGGATCGAGGGAAAGCCCCTGCTAGAGGCGGATCGCAGCGATGTCGATCCCAAACAGATCGCCCGCCTGCTCACCCGCGCCTTTTTCCAGCAGATCTGCCTTGACGGCTATTTCCACGCCGATCCTCACCCCGGCAACCTCTTCTACCTGGGATCCGGTCGCGTGGCCCTCTTGGACTGCGGCATGATTGGGCGGCTGGATCCCCGCACGCAGCAGATTGTGCTGGAGCTGATTTTGGCCATCGTCAGCCTGGATGCCCAGCGCTGTGCTGAGCTCACGCTGGAACTGGCCCTGCCGGAAAGTCCTAGGGGCAGCCCGCGGGATCCCGCCGTCAGCCTGGCCCAACTGCAGAGGGAATACGAGCGCCTCTTGCGCCAGTACTACACCCTGAGCGTTGCCGAGCTGGATTTTAGCGAGCTCTTTTCCGAGATCCTACAGGCGGCACGGCGCAACCAGATCCGCATCCCCGGCAACCTGGGGCTGTGCGCCAAGGCCCTGGCCAACCTGGAAGGGATCGCCCGCCAGCTCACCCCAGACTACAATCTGCCGGAGCAAATTCGCCCCCTGATGGCCGATGTGTTTCGGCAGCAGTTGCTGGGGGATGCCCCCCTGCCCTCGCTGCTGCGCACAGCCCTGGATCTCAAAAACCTCTCGCTGCAGTCGCCGCGGCAACTGGAAGTGCTGCTTAGCCGCATCACCTCCGAGACCCAGCGCTGGAACCTGACGGTGCAGGAGCTGGAAGGCCTCCGCACCAGCCTGGACCAGTCGGCCAACCGCCTCTCCTACAGCATCCTGGTTGGATCCCTGATTATTGGCGCTGCCATCATCTCGGCGCAAACCCAGCGCTTCCAGGTCTTTTGGCTAAGCGAGCTGCTCTTTGGCGCCGCCAGCCTGCTGGGGCTGTGGCTCATCCTCAGCATCCTGCGCTCCGGTCGCCTGCGGGGCTAATCCCCTACGCATCTCGTGTTGGCAAAGCAACACAAAAACGGTATCAGCGGCTTTGCGAGCGCCTCGCCAAATCCCGCAAAGGCCGATTCTTTCGTTGACCCGCTCGATGCCTTGCCCCACAAGGCTTTCAGGCCTCTTGCCCCCCCTCTTCTAGGCCCTTTTT